>SCUY01000172.1 GCA_004322525.1 Lysobacter sp.
GCCGAAGAAAAAGCCGGCACGCTGATGACGCCACGCATCGTCCCCGCCGGCTTCATCGAAGGCGAGAGCGCGATGTCCGCGCGCAATGGTTTCGTGATCGCGACCCTTGGCGAGGCGAAGCAGGCGGTGGACTGGTATCACGCGCATGGCTACCCGCAGATCAAGATCTACAACTCTTTCCCGAAGGCGATACTGAAGGAGACTGTCGCCTACGCGCATTCCAGGGGCATGCGCGTGAGCGGGCACGTACCGGCATTCCTGCGCGCGCAGGATGCGATCGATGCCGGCTACGACGAGATCCAGCACATCAACCAGTTGCTGCTGAATTTCTTCGTGGATGAAAAAACCGACACCCGCACGCTGCAGCGCTTCTACCTGCCGGCGGAGAAGACCGCCGACCTCGACCTTGACGGCAAGCCGGTGCAGGATTTCATCGACTCGCTGGTGAAGCACCACGTCGCCATCGACCCCACGCTGGCCACCTTCGAGTTCATCCACCAGCGTGACGGGCAGATGTCGCCGATCGTCGCCGACGTGGCGGATCACCTGCCATCCGACGTAACGCGCGGGCGCATGGCGGCGGAAATGAACATTCCGGACGAAGTCGTCGGCAAGCGGTATGACCGCTCCTACGCGAAGATGGTCGAGCTCGTCGGCCGCATGTACAAGGCGGGCGTCACCCTGCTGGCGGGCACTGACGAAATGCCAGGCTTCACCCTGCAACGCGAACTCGAGCTGTACGTGCAGGCCGGGTTGACGCCCGCGCAGGCATTGCAGGTGGCCACGTTCACTGCCGCGAAGGTCGCGCGCGCGACCGATCGCGGGCGTATCGCACCGGGCATGACCTCCGATCTCGTGCTCGTCGACGGCGACCCGACCCGTGATATCCGCGACATCCGCAGGGCGTCGCTGGTGATCAAGGGCGCGACCGCCTACTACCCGGCGGAGATCGATCGCGCACTCGGCATTGACCCCTTCGTCGAGCCGGCAGCCATGCATTGACGGCTGAGCGGCCCCACCTGTCGGTCCGGGACCGGCGGGTGGCCTGTCAGGCAGGTGCGGCCATCGTCGGCTGCAGGGAGTCGCCGCCCGTGTCGCGCGGCTTGGCTTTCAGGCCGAAGAGGGGCCGCAGGACCGGGACGCGACGGATCACCGCGAACCCCAGCCAGCAGCCGGCGACAGTGCCGGCAAGTACGGCCGTCGACTCGACCGCGGCCGGCAGGCGCAGCGGCACCAGCCAGTAGGCGATCAGCACGATCAGGCTCTGGTGCAGGACGTACCACGGGAAGACCGCCTCGTTTGCCCAGCGCAGCCACGGCCACGGGCGGCCCAGAAACGCCTTGGACCAGCCAAGTACAGCGCATAGCGACCACCAGATGTAAAAGCTGCGCAGCACCCAGACGCCGTACTGCACGGTGTCCGGCACATCGTCCGGCAGGATCGCCACCAGCACGCCATAGAGCCCGAACAGGCCGAGCATCAGCGACAGTGACCGGGTGCGAAGGCGGGCCAGCTCGGCCCAGAACCCATCAGCCCGCGCGATCCAGAAGCCGTAGAGAAACACGGTGAAATACAGCGCGTTGCGGTAGCCATCGTGGATGAAGTCCCCGGTGTCCTGGAACAGCGGCTGCAACGTGACGGTCTCCAGCGCGATCGGAAGTGCGGGCAGGGTCAGCAGCCATGCGCCGCGAAGACCGGCGAATGCCTGTCGGGCCCGTCGAACGGGTGCCGAACGCAGCAGTGGAAGCAACAACACCAGCGCCACGGTGTAGTTCCAGAGGTAGGCGAGGTACCACAGGTGGTTCCAGGTCAGGCCTTCCTTCGCGCCATCGAACGCCCCCTCCGGCCACGGGCGGAACTGGTAGTAGCGCAACAGGAAGCGCCAGAAGCCCGGCTCGACGAAGCCGTTCATCACGCCCTGCACGTAGGGCTGGACGGGCACGATCACCAGCATGCCGAAGACCAGCGGCAGCATCAGGCGCAGCGTGCGTTGTCCCAGCAGGCGCAGGCCGGGGGTCCGCGCCAGCAGGAAGCCTGTCGAGACACCGGAGATGAGGAAGATCAGCGACATCCGCCAGCGGTTGACGAACAGCATCGGCCACTGCAGCCATTCGGCCTGGTGCGTGCTCTTGATGTGCCAGCCCCAGTCGGCAACGTAGAGCATGGACCAGTGGTAAAGGATGAGCAGCGCGAAGGCGAGTGCGCGCAGAACGTCGATGTCGTGGCGTCGGGTCACTGCGGTGTCCGGATCGGTGGGCGCCCACCGTGTCGCACCCACCGCGTTCCCGCCGCCCTGCAGGGAGGAGATCACCGGGGCAGGGGACGAGCGGTGGCCCCGCGGGATGGACAGCCGTGCTGTTGCACCGGCGGGGCGCCAGAATGCGCGGATGACGACGAACCCGCGAACCCTTCCCGCCGATGCCTCACTCCGCGCCTGGCAGCGCTACCAGCCCTGGCGGAAAGTGGTCGAGCCCGGTTTCTGGCTCCTGTTCTTCCTGCTGAATTCGACTGCCAACAGCATCACCGTACTGATGGATGTCCAGCGCGTCGGCCTGCATTTCGCCGGGTGGGAGCCGGCTGTCTGGGAATTCAGCAGCAACCTGATGCAGCTCGCGCTGGTCCCGGCGGTCGTCGCCTTCACGCGCGCGTATCCGCTCGAGTTCGTGGCGCTCCGTCGCCGCCTGCCGGCCTACCTGGTCGCCAGCATCGTCTGGAGCCTGCTGCACGTTGCGGGCATGGTGGCGCTGCGCAAAGCCGCCTATGCGGCCCTCGGCACGCACTACGATTTCGGTCCCTGGCTGCGCGAGGTGGTGTACGAATACCTCAAGGACGCACGCTCGTTTGCCGGCACCGTGGTCATCATCGAAGGCTATCGGCTGCTGATGCGCCGGGTGCAGGGCGAAGCGAGCCTTCTGCAGGCGCCCGATGACGGGCCTGCAGTGGAACCGGTCGACCGGCCCGAACGCTTCCTCGTCCGCAAGCTCGGCAAGGAGTTCCTCGTCCCCGCCGCCGACATCGAATGGGCACAGGCCTCGGGCAACTACGTGAACCTGCACGTCCGCGGACGCGACTACCCGCTACGCAGCACGATGGTGCAGGTCGAGGAACGGCTGGATCCGTCGCGTTTCCGTCGCGTGCATCGCAGTT
>SCUY01000173.1 GCA_004322525.1 Lysobacter sp.
CGGTCAACGCCCGCCGCGTGGACCGTTTCCTGTCGCGCATCGAGGAAGCGCTGGTCGCGCCTGACCTGCCCGTCTACCGCGAACTGATCGAACAGTTCGAGCGCGAGCGCAACGTGCCGGCGGTGGAGATCGCAGCCGCGCTCGCGCGCCTTGCGCAGGGCGAGTCGCCGCTGCTCATATCGCCCGAGAACGATCCACTGCGTCATGCCGCAGCCGCGGCCGCGCGCGAGGACCGCTCGCCGCGCGGCCAGGAACGCTTCGGCCGCGACCGCAACGACCGTGGCACGCGCCCCGACCGCGCCGCGCCGGACGCGCGCCACGAGCGGCCGCGCTCCCAGGAACGCGCAGCATCCGGTAACGAGCGGCCACGCATCGAACGGCCCGCCGCCGCGGGTGGCGAGCGTCCCGCCTATCCGCCGGCCAGCTACCCCCCGGCGAGCTACCCGCCAGCCAGCTACCCGCCGGCGACCCGGGGGGCACCGCCAGCACGCGATACGCGGCCGCATGACCCCGCCGCGCGTGAACGGCCAGCCGCAAACCACGGCGAGCGCGCTTTCGAGGAACGCCCGCGCCCGCGCGCAGCGAAGCCCGAAAGCGACGTCGGCATGGAAACCTTCCGGATCGAGGTCGGCCACCAGCATGGCGTGCAGCCGGGCAATATCGTCGGCGCAATCGCCAACGAAGCGGACCTCGAAAGCCGGTACATCGGGCGCATCGACATCCGCGACGCATTTACGCTGATCGATCTCCCCGCCGGCATGCCGCGCGAAGTGATGGAACACCTCAAGCGCGTACGCGTGGCCGGGCAGCAGCTGAAGATCAGCCGCGACGCCGGCCCCGCACCGCGTGCTCGCGGGCCCAACGGCCCTCCGCGTCGGGACCGCTGAAGTCCCGGTCGTCTCCGCCGCTGCGCCGGGCGCGCGGCGGCTGAGCACGACAGGTTGATGCGTGCATGGCCCACGATGTCCGGTCGGGAGTGAGCGCCGACAGTGAGGATGCGACCGTCGATCAGCCCGTGCCGGCGTCCCCCTCGTCGACGAGCGGACGCAGGGCGGGGTCCAGCGCGATCCGTCCGTCGAACACGAAGCAGCGCCCGGCATAACCCGCGCCGCCCACCTGTTCGAAGTAGCCCAGGATGCCGCCGTCGAGCTGCAGGACGTTATCCATGCCGTCCGCCTGGAGCCACAGCGCCGCCTTCTCGCAGCGGATGCCCCCGGTGCAGAAACTGACGACAGTGGCATCGGACAGCCCGGGGCGATGCCGTGCGAGTGCCGCCGGCAGGTCGGTGAAATTGTCGATCGGCAGCGTCAACGCGCCTTCGAACGTGCCGTGAGCGATTTCTTCGCGATTACGCGTATCGAGCAGTACGAGGCGGCGCCCGTTGTCGTCATGGCCCTGCGTGATCCATCGCGCGAGTGTGGACGGCTGTACCGCGGCGGCGCGGCGTTCCAGCGGCGCGGCCCCCTCGCGCCGGAAGGTGATGATCTCCGGCTTGACCCGCACCTTCAGCCGGCCGAAGGGCTGCGCATGGCTCCAGCTGCGCTTCACCGCGAGGCTGTCGAAGCCCGGCTGGGCGCGCACCCGATCGAGCACCGCTTCGACGCCGCATTCCCTGCCCGCCAGAAAGAGGTTCACTCCCTCGGCGGCGACCAGTACGGTCCCACGAAGCCCACCTGCTTCGGCGTCCGAACGCAGCGCGTCCGCTAGTGCGTCCGGATCGTCGACCGGAGCGAAGTGGTAGGCAGCGACGTTGAGCAGCATGTCGCCATTGTAGGTGTGGCCCGCGTCTGCTCAGCGGCTGACGCGCAAGGCCTCGAGGTGAGCCAGCGGCTGCGGCGAGACCACGAACGTGCTGCCGGACTGCGCCTGCTTGAACACGAAGCCATGCGCCATCGCCAGCTCGCCGGGCAGCCAGAACACGCGTGGCTCGAGGCGGAACTGCCCCTCCCAGCCGGCCTCGAGCGCGGCCTCCTTCGCCTCTTCCCAGCTGGTGAGGAAGCCCAGGCTGGCGGTGGTGTCGACGCCTTCGCGCGGGTCGCTGCCCTCGCAGGGCACCGCGAAGACCGCGAGCGTTTCGCGGATCGACTTCAGGTGATGCCAGCCGTAGTCGATCGGGCCGACCTCGTAGACATGCCAGCGCGCGGCGCCCGGCGTGCCGGCGGTCACCATGGCCGCGCCATGCCGATGTGAGGCGCCACCAGCCAGTACAGCGCGAACAGCACGACGGCCCACAGGGCCAGCCGCACCACCATTCCCACTGCCTTGAATGCCAGGTACACGCAGACCAGGATGACGGCGATCGCAATAAGGCTCATGGGGTTTTCCTTCGGATGACGGTGGACGCTAGCGCGCCGGCGCCACCGGCGCCAGTCGCAGGTCCTGGAAGTCGAAGCTGAAATCGGTCAACGGCGAGACCGGCTGCATGCGCACCTCGCGGATCGCGCCGTCGTGGTCGATGGCGAAGTCGACGAAGGCATCGGCGTTCAACCAGCGCGCGTCCCAGCGCACGATGAAACTGTCGTGCTGCCAGTGTTCCAGCCTGCCAACCAGCGCCGGTGTGGCGCCGAAGCGCAACCGAAGCCCGTCGCCCGCACGCTCGACGAAGACCTCGCCGTACCACGGGTCGCGATAGGTGCCGGCGTACCGGGCCAGAGGCAGCGAAGGGCGCGAGGCCGCGTCGCGTCGTGCCCGGTGCGCGGCCCAGTCAGCGTCGGCATTGCCGCGCGCCCTGTCGAAGGCGGCGCCATAGGCAGCCAGCCAGTCGGTGCGCGGTGCTCCCATGTAGGCGTCGAGCGCGCGCATCGTCACCGCATTGAACGCCACGCCCGCCTCGGCATTGGTGAGCACCACGATGCCAAGGCCCAGGTCCGGCACGAGGGTGACGCGCGAGACCATGCCGGGCCAGCCACCGGTATGCCAGACCAGCTTGCGACCGCGGTAGTCCGACAGCGACCAGCCCTCGCCATAACCGGCGAAGTTCGGCTTGGCCGGCAGCAATGCCGGAACACTCGGCGTGGCGACCGGGATCGGCGTGACCATCTGCCACATCGCCTGGTGCCGGGCCGCGCTGACCAGCCGTTTCTCCGCGCCGCCTCCGCCCGGCATCACACCGCCCGCCAGTTGCAGGCGCATCCACTTCGTCATGTCGTGCACGCTCGAATACAGCCCGCCGGCCCCGGCCACGTTCGACCAGGTGGTCGGCGCGGGAACCGGCTGCAGGTCCTTGAAGTCCGCCTGCGCATGGCCGGTCGCCACTTCATCGCGCTCACTCAGCGCGTCGGCGTTGTAGCGCGTTTCGTCCATGCCCAGTGGGCCGAGGATGCGGGACTGCAGGAACCGTTCGTAGGACTGCCCGCTGACGGTCTCGATCACCTGCTGCGCAACACCGTAGAGGATGTTGTCGTAGGCGTACTGCGCGCGGAAGCCACCGCCCAGCGGGACATGGCGCAGCCGGCGCACGACCTCCGGCCCGGTGTAGCGCGTGGTCGGCCAGTACAGCAGGTCGCCGGCGCCGAGCGTGAGCCCGCTGCGATGCGCGAGCAGGTCGCGCAGGCGCATTTCGCGTGTGACGTACGGGTCGGACATCTGGAACCACGGCAGGTGGTCGATGACGCGATCGTCCAGGCTCAGCCTGCCTTCGTCGGCGAGGATCGACAGCGACATCGAAGTGAACGCCTTCGTGTTCGACGCGATCGCGAACAGCGTATGCGGCGTCACCGCCCCGGGGGTACCGAGCCGGCGCACGCCATAGCCACGCTCGAGCACGATGTGACCATCCTTGACGATCGCGACAGCAATGCCGGGAACGTTGAAGCGCGCACGCACCGCCTCGACGTAGCCATCGAAATCGCGGAGTTCGTCCGGCATTGCCGAGACCGTGGACGATGGCGTCTGGGCGGTGGCCGGTGCCAGCGGCACCACGAACAGCAGGCAGGCGAACAGCAGAGTCTTCATCGTGCAAGCGGCAGCGGGCGTCCACGCACGATACCGGACGGTAGCGGCGCACGGCATCATGCGCGGCCGTGACCGACGATCCCCGACCGATGCCGCCCACCACCGGACGCCTGCCCGGAATCGCTGTCGTCGGCGGGGGGCCGGCAGGGCTGATGGCCGCCGAGGCCGCGATCGCGGCGGGCGTCGACGTCGACCTGTTCGAAGCGAAGGGTTCGGTCGGCCGCAAGTTCCTCATCGCCGGCAAGGGCGGGCTCAACCTGACCCACGCCGAGCCGAGGCCCGCATTCGATGCCCGTTATCGCGAGCGTGCGGCGCAGGTCGGTGGCTGGCTCGACGATTTCGACGCCAGCGCACTGCGTGACTGGGCGCGCGGGCTGGGGATCGAGACCTTCGTCGGCAGTTCGGGGCGCGTGTTTCCGCTCGACCTCAAGGCCGCGCCGCTGCTGCGCGGCTGGGTGCGCCGGCTTCGGGACGCCGGCGTGCGCTTCCACGTTCACCACCGCTGGACAGGCTGGGACGCCGCCGGCGCGCTGGTGTTCGACACGCCCGCGGGTGCGCGCAGCCTGCAGGCGCGGGCGGCCGTGCTCGCGCTCGGCGGCGGCAGCTGGCCGCAACTGGGATCGGACGCCGCATGGGTACCCGCCGTGCGCGCCGCGGGCATCGACGTGGCGTCGCTGCGGCCCGCGAATTGCGGCTTCGACATCGCCTGGACGCCGCATTTCATCGCCCGTCACGCCGGTGCGCCGCTTAAGCCGGTCATTGCCCGCTGGACCGATGCGGCGGGCGTCGAACATGCGCTGCAGGGCGAATGCGTGGTGAGCCGGGACGGCATCGAGGGCAGTCTCGTGTATGCACTGTCGGCCGGCCTGCGCGATGCCATCGCCCGTGACGGCCATGCACGGCTGGTGCTCGACCTGGCACCGGGCCGCGACCGCGCAAGGCTGCTGGCTGCGCTCGCCCGTCCGCGCGGGCGACGCAGCCTGTCCGAACACCTGCGCCGCCAGGCGAATGTCGAAGGCGTTATCGCCGGGCTGTTGCACGAGGTACTTGGCCATCCGCTGCCGGACGACCCGCCCCGCCTTGCTGCCGCGCTGAAAAACCTGGAACTGCGGCTCACCGCGGCGCGCCCGCTCGCCGAGGCGATCAGCACCGCCGGTGGCGTGCGCCTGGAAGCGCTGGATACGCACCTGGAGGTGCGCGTGCGTCCGGGCACATTCATGGCCGGCGAAATGCTCGACTGGGAGGCGCCTACCGGCGGCTACCTGCTCACTGCCTGTTTCGCCAGCGGCCTGCGCGCGGGTCGCGCCGCGGCACTTGAATGTCGGTCCTGATCCAGGTTCAAGATCATCGCGATGCAGCCGTTAGCCCTGATGTAGAGCCGTCGCCCGTCGGCTCCCGGACATGCGCGCCGGAATGCCACGTGACCAACAGGGATCGAGACGATGAGTGCCCGCCCCACCGTCCTGCTATGTGACGACTCCCGTGCGCTGCGCATGCTGACCGCGCAGCAGATCGATGCCTGCGGCTACCAACTGGCAGGCGAGGCCGAAAACGGCATCCGTGCCGTCGAGCAGTACCAGGCCCTGAAGCCCAACGTGGTGCTGCTCGACCTCGTGATGCCCAAGGTGGACGGCAAAGCCGCGCTCAAACGCATCCTCGAGCTCGATCCCGAGGCACGCGTCGTCGTGCTGAGCTCGCTCGGCGCGCAGAACGATATCGAGCACTGCCTGCGGATGGGCGCCAAGAGCTATCTGCAAAAGCCGATCGACCGCGACACACTGGCCCGCGTGCTCGCCGAAGTCGTGGCCTGAGGAAACGCCATGTCCGCCAAGTTCTTCGGCCAGTTCCTGCTCGAAAAAGGCGTGATCGACGCCGCGCAGCTGCTGCGCGCGCTCGAGATCCAGCGCACGTCCAACCCGGCACTGGGCGAGCTGGCCTGCGCGCGCGGCATGCTCACCGAACACCAGGCGCAGGCGATCAACGAGCGGCAGCGCCGCGAGGACAAGCGCTTCGGCGACATCGCGCAGTCGATGGGCCTGCTCACCTCCGATGAAGTCGGCCAGCTGCTCGACGATCAGAAATCGCGTCGCCGGCTGTTTGGCGAGATCCTCGTCGACGAAGGAATGCTGGACCGCGCACGCCTCGACGACGAACTGCGCCAGCACGCGGCTGATCGCGACGACGCGCACCGCTCGCTCGACACCCTGCTCGCCTCGCACCAGTTCGGGCGCCGGGTCGCCAATTCGATCTCGGTCTGCAACAAACTTTTCCCGCGCATCCTGCGCACGCAGTGCCAGTTCGCCAGCGTGCTCGATCCGAAACAGCCGCCTGCGTGTGATGCGTTCGCGCTGGTACGCGTCGCGGCGGACCGTCCGCTGGCCATTGGCCTGGCCTGCACCACGGCGACGATGAATGCGATCGGCCTGGCCTTCATGTCGATCCCGCAGGAGCTGTGCGACGAGGAGCTCGCGCGCGATGCGCTGGGCGAACTGGTCAACGTGCTGATGGGCTACATCGTCAAGGACTGCCTGCCCGAAGACGCCAGCTACACCGCTGAGCCACCGGATTTCGAAGCATCGCTCACCTCGCTCGACGATGGCATGCACGTGCTGGTCGAAATGACATCGCAACTCGGCCCGTTCGTGCTGGTGGTCGGCGATTGAGCCCGGCCGGCCGTACACCGGCCGGTCACGCTGCTGCGGCACCATCCGGGTCTCCCCGATCCGGATCTGTCGATGCGACTTCTGCGCTGGTCCGCCGTGATGCTCGCCGCGAGTGCACTGCTCGCCTGCATGCCCCGGGGCGATGCGACGAAACCGGTGCCGACCGCGCTGCTGCCGGCCACGAAGGGCTCGCATCGTCTCGTCGTTGTGCTGCCCGGTCGCAGTGACCGCCTCGAATCCCTGCGCCGCAGCGGCGTGGGCGAGGCCATCCAGCGTGTGTGGCCCGATGCGGACGTGCTGTTCGCAGAACTGTCGATGCCCTACTACCTCGACCGCAGCGCACCGCGGCGACTGCATGACGACGTCCTGCTGCCGGCACGCCGGCGCGCCTATCGCGAGATCTGGCTGGTCGGCGCCTCACTGGGTGGCATGGGCGAGATCCTCTACGACAAGGTGTACCCCGCGCAGGTCGACGGCATGGTGCTGCTGGCGCCGTACACCGGCGAACGCGATATCCACGACACGATCCGCGCTGCCGGTGGCCTCGCGAACTGGTCACCGTCACAGGTCACGCCGGGTTCGAAGGGCGCCGCGCAGGTAGAACTCTGGTCACACCTGAAGACATGGCAGCGCGAACCGGAACGCACGCGCAATGTCTGGCTGTCCTACGGCCAGGATGACTACCTGCGCGAAGGCATGCCGCTGCTGGCCGGCCTGCTGCCGCAGGGCCATGTCCTGGTGACGCCGGGCAAGCATGCCTGGAGCACGTGGACCCCGGCGACAGAAGCGGTTTTCCGCGCCATCGATGCCGAACGGGCAACAGCCGCCAGCCGCTGAGTTGCCACGGTTTTTACGTTCCCGCGGGTAGCGTGATGGCTGGCATCCGGCTGCGAGGCATACCTGCATGCATATCGAGATCAATACGGACAACCACGTCCACTTCGACGAATCCGTCATCCGGCATGTCCACCAGGCACTCGAGAGCAACCTCTCGCGATTCGGCCCGCAGGTACGGCGCGTCGAGGTGCATCTGCATGACACCAATGCGGACAAGGCGGGTGGTCGCGACAAGCACTGCCTGCTGGAAGCGAAACTCGAGGGAAGGCCTCCGATGACGGCTTCCAACGACGCCGCTACGCTCGCCGTGGCGATCAACGGCGCGGCGAAGAAACTCCAGCGCGTCCTCGACAGCCATCTGGCACGGTTGCACTGAAGACAACGTGCCGGCGGCACGCGCCGTGCATCATTTCGCACCAGTCACCAAGGAGCTTCCATGCAACCGATTCAGGCCTGGGCCGCGAGCGAAGCCGGTGGCCGCCTCGAACCCTTCGAATACGACCCCGGCCCGCTCGGTGCGGACGAGGTCGAGATCGAGGTCGAAACCTGCGGCATCTGCCATTCCGACCTGTCGATGCTCGATAACGACTGGGGCTTCACGCAGTATCCGTTCGTTCCGGGACACGAGGTGGTGGGACGCATCGTGGCGCTCGGTACGCAGTCGCTCGGCCTTGAAGCCGGCCAGCGCGTAGGGCTTGGCTGGAATGCACGCAGCTGCATGCACTGCGACCAATGCCTGGCTGGACGCCAGCATCTTTGCGCACAGGCGCAGGGAACCATCACCGGCCGGCATGGCGGATTCGCCGACCGCGTGCGCTGCCACTGGGTCTGGGCAGTGCCACTGCCCGATCACCTGCCGGCCCGCGAGAGTGGCCCGCTGCTGTGTGGTGGCATCACCGTGTTCGCGCCGCTCGCCGAATTCGGCGTGCGCCCTACCGATCGCGTTGGCGTGGTCGGCATCGGCGGGCTCGGCCACATGGCGCTCAAATTCTGCCGAGCATGGGGCTGCGAGGTCACCGCGTTCACGTCGAACCCGGGCAAAGAGGAAGAAGCGCGCGCATTCGGTGCGCACCACGTGGTATCGAGCCGCGATACCGGGGCGATCGCCGCCCTCCGCGGCCGCTTCGACCTCATCCTCGACACTGTCAACGCGCCCCTGGACTGGAACGGCCTGCTGGCCGCTCTGTCGCCACGCGGACGCCTGCACGTGGTCGGCGCCGTGCTCGAACCCATTCCCGTGCCGGCATTCGCGCTGATTTCGGGGCAGAAGTCGTTGTCCGGCTCACCCACCGGCTCACGCAGCCTGATCGACGCGATGCTGGGCTTCGCGGCGCGCCATGGGATCGCACCGCAGACCGAGCACTTCC
>SCUY01000024.1 GCA_004322525.1 Lysobacter sp.
AAAACGCCGCCCGGAGGCGGCGTTTTTTGGTCTGTACGACGATCGGATGTTCAGTGGTGTTCAGTCCTGAACGGCCGACCGGTCCCCTGCGAACGGGTTCAGGCGGCGCAGGTGGCCCGGATAGTCCGGCCAGTCGCCACGCAGGTAGGGATGATTCGGATCGCTCTTCTGCAGCTGCGCGCGCGCGCCGGCGGCGAGGGTGGTGTTGCCCAGCGCGGTGTAGGCGGCGGCCAACGTCGCGATCGCATCGTTCTGGTACTTCGATTGCGGATAGGTATCGAGTGCGTAGCGGGCGCGGTCGGCGGCGGCGACATACGCACCACGGCGGAGGTAGTACAGCGCGGTATCGATCTCATGGCGCGCGAAGACGTTGCGCAGGGCGATCATCCGCTCGCGCGCGTCGGCCGCATATCGGCTGTTGCCATAGCGCTCGACGACGATGTTGAAATCGTTGAAGGCCTGCATTGGCGTGGCGAGGTCGCGCCGGGCCGGGTCCAGGCGCCAGACGCGCTGCAGCATCACCGTGTCGCGGCTGGAATTCACCAGCCCACGCAGGTAGTACATGTAAGCGATTTCGCGATGCGTCGGGTAGGTGCGGATGAAGCGGTCGATGCTGCTGATCGCGTCCTCGTGCTTGCCCGACTTGTACTGCGCATAGGCGGTCTCGATCAGTGCCTGCTCGGTGTACGGGCCGTATGGATACTGGGCGACCAGGCGCTTGTAGGTCTCCTCGGCGCTGGACCAGTTGCGATTGCCCATCGAACGGTGGGCCTTCTGGTACAGCTGTTCCACCGGCTGGCCTTCATTGGCGTCCTTGTCCTTGAACATGCCGCCCAGGCGGGCACAGCCCGGACCGGCCAGCAGGAACAGCACGAGGACGGCGGCCAAGCCGGGGCGTGAACCGGGCAGGAAGGGCAGGCGGAAGGCGGAGCGTAGGCTCATGGGATCGACAGACGCCGGTCGGAGACGGGGAGGCCGGATAATAGCAGGCCACTCTTAACCGGCCCGCGCCAGCGGGCCACACCGCGAGGCCGGTGCCGATGACGGAAACCATCCACCTCGAAGCTGTCGTGCCAGACACCTGTGCGGGCCGCCGGTTCGATGCAGTGCTCGCCGAACTCTTCCCCGAGCATTCGCGCTCGCGCCTGGCGGGCTGGATCAAGGCGGGGCAGGCCCGGCTTGACGGCCGCGAGGCCCGCCCACGCGACGCGGTACGCGGCGGTGAGCGGGTCAACGTCACGGCGGAGTTCGGCATACGCACCGATGCTCCGGCTGAAGACATCGCCCTCGACGTGCTCTACGAGGACGCCGAGGTCATCGTGATCGACAAGCCTGCCGGGCTGGTCGTGCATCCGGGCGCGGGCAATCCCGCGGGCACGCTGGTGAATGCGTTGCTGCATCACGACGCGTCACTCTCGGCATTGCCGCGCGCGGGCATCGTGCACCGCCTCGACAAGGACACCTCGGGAGTGATGGTGGTCGCGCGCACGCCGCAGGCGCACACGGCGCTGGTCGACCAGTTGTCCGCGCGCAGGGTGCATCGCCAGTACCTCGCGGTAGTGGTCGGGGCGCTGGTCTCGGGCGGAACGGCGAATGCGCCCATCGACCGCCACCCGCGCGACCGCCTGCGCATGGCCGTGCGCGAAGATGGTAAGGAAGCGGTCACGCATTTCCGGCTGCGCGAGCGCTTCCGCGTGCACACACTGCTCGAGTGCCGGCTCGAGACCGGCCGCACGCACCAGATCCGCGTGCACATGGGGCACCTGAAGCATCCGATCGTCGGCGATCCACTCTACGGCGGGCCGCTGAAGCTGCCGCGCGGCGCGTCGCCGGAGACCATCGACACGCTGCGCGGTTTTCGACGCCAGGCGCTGCATGCGGAGACGCTGGAGTTCGTGCACCCCTCGACGGGCGAACCGGTGCGCTGCACGGCGCCGGTGCCGCCCGACCTGCAGGCGCTGGTGGCGGCCCTGCGCAATGACGCGCGCGAGGCGGCGGAGCGCGCACGGTGACGGCGCGGCTGGCCGCCGACTGGCCGGCGCCGCCGCAGGTGCGCAGCTTCACCACGCTGCGCCACGGCGCAGGCCGGTCCGTCGCGCCATTCGATACCTTCAACCTCGGCAATCGCCACGCTGCCGACGGCGACGACCCGGCGGTGGTGGAAGCCAACCGGTGCGAACTCGTTGAACGGTTCGGGTTGCCTTCACCGCCGCGCTGGCTGCGGCAGGTGCATGGCACGCGCGTGCTGCGCGCTGAAGCAGCGACGGTGCCGTCCGAGGTCGAACCCGAAGCGGATGCCGTGGTGACCTCGACGCCTGGCGTCGTGATCGCGATCCTCACTGCCGACTGCCTGCCGGTGCTGTTGTGCAGTCGCGATGGCCGCGAGGTAGGCGGTGCGCACGCCGGCTGGCGCGGCCTCGCTGACGGCGTGCTCGAGGCCACCGTCGCGGCGATGCGCAGCGATCCCGGCGATCTGCTGGCCTGGCTCGGTCCGGCGGCCGGCCCCGCGCAGTACGAGGTGGGGGTCGATGTCTTCGACGCCTTCGTTTCGCGCGACTGGAGCAGCGCGGCGGCATTCATCACCACGCGCCCGCATCACTGGCGTGTCGACCTGTATGCGCTCGCGCGTCGGCGACTGGTGGCAGCGGGGATTTCCACCGCACGGATCTACGGTGGCGGCCTGTGCACGATCTCCGAACCTGCACGTTTCTATTCGCATCGCCGTGACCGCCGCACCGGGCGGATGGCCTCGGTGATCTGGATCGCCTGATCCGTCTCAGCCTGCCGGGGATGGCATGTCCCGACGATTGAGCTCCGAGCGGCGGTCGGCGGTGGGCCCCGTGCTGTCACTTATGCGGCGATGGCGCGCGGTAGCGGGGCGCGAGGCATCCTCTTCCTCCTCCATGATAGGAAGCGGTTCGCGCAAGGCCTGCAGATAGCTGCGACGCCAGTGGGTGATGTCGTGGGTCGCCAGGTGCGCGAACATGCCTTCCCATCGCTCCCGGCGCTCTTGCAGCGGCATCGTCATCGCCTGTGCGATCGCGTCGCCTGCGCCGTCGAGGTCATAGGGGTTCACGATCAGCGCGCCGTCGAGTTCGCGCACCGCGCCGGCGAATGGCGACAGCAGCAGCACGCCGGGATTTTCCGGATCCTGCGCCGCGACGAATTCCTTCGCGACGAGGTTCATGCCGTCACGCAGCGGTGTCACCAGCCCGACCCGCGCAAGCCGGTAGAAGCCGGTCAAGGTCGCATGCGGGAAGTTGCGATTGACATAACGGACAGGCGTCCAGTCGGGCTCGGCGAAACGGCCGTTGATGTGGCCGGACAGCTGCTCCAGCTCTTCCCGCAGCGACCTGTATTCGGCGACCTCGCCACGGGAGACAGGGGCGATCTGCAGGAACGTGAGTTCGCCCCGCTGCCTGGGATAGCGGTGGAGATAGTTGGCGAAGCCGCGGAAGCGCTCCGGCAGGCCTTTGGAATAGTCGAGCCGGTCGACGCCGATGGCGAGTTCGCGGCCGGACATGCTCGCGACGAGCCGCTTCACGCCCGGTTTCGATACCGCCTCGGACGCGAGTTCCGCAATACGCGCGGTGTCGATGCTGATAGGAAACGCACCGGCGCGAAAGCGGCGCCCGTTCGGCGCCTCCAGCAGGCCGCGCTCGATCACCCGGCCGCGGCCGAACAGCCGCACGTAGTCCTGGAATCGCTCGAGATCGCGCTCGGTCTGGAAGCCGACGAGATCGCAGGAGGACAGACCTTCGAACAGCCGCTGGTGGCTCGGCAGCGCGGCGAGGAGGTCGGAAGACGGCATCGGCACGTGCAGGAAGAAGCCGATGCGGCACTGCACGCCGCGTTCGCGCAACAGCTTGGCCAGCGGGATCAGGTGGTAGTCGTGGATCCAGACGAGATCGTCGGGCTTCAGCAGCGGCGCGAGTTTTCCGGCGAACAATGCATTGACGCACTGGTAGCCGACGTACGTCTCGCGGTTGTAGTCGACAAGATCCATGCGGAAATGCAGCAACGGCCACAGCGTGCGGTTGGCGAAGCC
>SCUY01000174.1 GCA_004322525.1 Lysobacter sp.
TGATGGAAGCAGTCGATATCCCGAGCGCGATCACTCTCCCCACCGTGGATGCGCGCATCTATCCGCGAGGTGGGCTCGATATCCTTTCGCGCGCCGAAGTCGCGCGCCTGCGTGACGCATCGAGCGGTGGCATGCACGAACTGCTGCGTCGCTGTGCGCTCGCGGTGCTCACCAGCGGCAGCACTACCGATGACCCGCGCGCGGCACGTGAGTTGTATCCGGATTTCGATATCCAGGTGCAACAGCAGGACCGCGGCGTGCGCATCGACCTGGTCAAGGCGCCGGCGATGGCATTCGTCGAAGGCGAACTGATCCAGGGCGTTTCCGAGTTGTTGTCGGCGGTGGTGCGGGATCTGGCCTACACCGCCATCGAACTGGGTGAGGGTTGCGGGCGCGACCTGCACAGCACCGATGGCATCACCGATGCGGTATTCGGCCTGCTGCGCAATGCACGCGTGCTGCATCCGGGCGACCCGAACCTCGTCGTTTGCTGGGGCGGGCATTCGATCAACCGCGACGAATACCTCTACACCAAGCAGGTCGGCTACGAACTGGGACTTCGGGGCATCGATATCTGCACCGGCTGCGGCCCCGGCGCCATGAAGGGCCCGATGAAGGGTGCGACGATCGCGCATGCGAAACAGCGTCGCCGGCGCATGCGTTACATCGGCATCACCGAGCCGGGGATCATCGCGGCCGAATCGCCCAATCCGATCGTCAACCACCTGGTGATCATGCCGGACATCGAGAAGCGCCTCGAGGCATTCGTGCGCATGGGCCACGGCATCATCGTTTTCCCGGGTGGCGTCGGCACGGCGGAGGAGATCCTCTACCTGCTCGGCATCCTGCTTCGCGAAGAGAATGCACACCTGCCGTTCCCGTTTATCCTGACCGGGCCGACAGCATCGGCGCCTTATTTCGAACAGATAGACCAGTTCCTGCGATTGACGCTGGGCGATGCGGCGACATCGCGTTACGAGATCATCGTCGGTGATCCGGTCGAGGTGGGGAAGCGGATGGTCCGCGGCCTTCGCAAGGTGCGTGAACATCGCATTGCCCATCGCGACTCGTTTTTCTTCAACTGGTCGCTCGACATTCCGTTGGCGTTCCAGCAGCCGTTCGTGCCCACGCACGAGGCGATGGCGGCGCTCGACCTGCACCACGGCCGCAAGCCGCATGAGCTCGCCGCCGACCTGCGTCGTGCGTTTTCCGGCATCGTCGCGGGAAATGTGAAAGAGGACGGTATCCGCCGCATCGAGGAGCATGGCCCGTTCGAGATCCATGGCGATGCCGACCTGATGCAATCACTCGACGCGCTGCTGCGCGCGTTCGTGCAGCAGCATCGTATGAAGATCGCGGGTGATTACCGCCCCTGCTACCGGGTGGCTACCTGACGGCTGGCCCGGCAAGGGGAAGGCGGACGCGGATGACGTGCATGTCGCCCTCCTGGGTGGTTGATACGGTGCCGAGCCCGGCAGTGGCGGCGTCGATCCCTGCGATCGATGCTCTCAGCCCCAGCCCGTGGCCCCCCGGAGCAGGAAGTGCATCATCACCTGGCCGGGTATTGCGGATCTCGACCACCACGTCGCGGGGCTCGATGCTGATGCGAACAGACACCATGCCGCCATGGCGGGAACGTTCGACGCCATGCCTCACGGCGTTCTCGACCAGGGGCTGGATCGACAGGGGCGGCACGAGTACGTCGGGCAGCGTTGCAGGAATGCTCCATTCGAGTTGCATCCGGTCGCCGAACCTCAGCGCTTCGATTTCCAGATAACGCCGCGCCAGTTCGAGTTCCTGGGCGAGCAGGATCGCCGATGGCGCCGCGAGCGCCGCGCGGAACAGGTCGGACAGATCCAGGAGCACGCGTTCTGCTTCATCGGGACGGCGGTGGATCAGTGCGGTGGCGGTGTTGAGCGTATTGAAAAGGAAGTGCGGCCGGATCCGCGCGCGCAACAGGTCGAGTTCGGCCTGCTTGGCGCGCACCGCCATGTGGCGCGCCTGTCTATGGTTTTCAAAAGCGATCAGGCCGAGCACGCCGACGAGCGTCACGATGGCCAGGCTGCGCGCCGCGAGCGCATTCCAGCCACCGGGCACGTCAGTCGCCAGGCCGGGCAGCACGATCGAGCCTGTGAGCAGCACGAGCGACGTCGCGCAGAGCATTGCCACCAGCGTCACGTAAGGAATGCGTACTGCATCGACATTGGCCAGTGGCCGCCGCAGCAGGAACAATCCGCCGAGCGTCAGCAGGATGATCCATTGCGCGGCGAGCGAAGCGACGCCGAAGAAGACCCACGTTGCGCGGTCCGAACCGAGCGCGAGCAGGGCGGCCAGGCCCTCGCCGAACAGCAGTGCCGCGACGAGCGTTCGTGGCGCCCACAACGACTCCACGGGCACGCCGCCCCCGTGTTCGGAGCGGGATCGGGCTTTTATTTGCCGTCCAGTCATAAGCCAGCCCCATTCGTCGGTGGATGGTAGCGCGTCGCCAGAGCGCTGCTTATCGTCGCCTTGACCTCTCTTTGCCACCGCCATGACCCGAGCCTGTCTCCGCCGGATACCCCGCCGCCTCGCAAAGGGGTTCACGCTCCTTGAGCTGATGGTGACCATCGCCGTCGTCGCGATCCTGGCCGCCGTTGCCTATCCCAACATGACCGCCCTCATCAATTCGCAGCGTCTGTCGGCGACGACCAATGAGTTGATCGCCGGGCTGCAGATCGCACGTGGGGAGGCTATCCGTCGCAATGCACGCGTGTCCCTGTGCCGCAGCACGGATGGTGCGACCTGTGCAGGCGCCAGTGCCGGTGCTGCCTGGAGTGGTTGGGCTGTTCTCGCCGACACCAATGGCGATGGAACGCCCGATTCATTGCTCAAAACCAGTACGGTGCCCGCGGGCCTGATCGTCAATGCCAGCGATGCCATAACCGACGACGCGATCGTGTTCCGTCCTGACGGTATCGCACGGGCCAGCAGCGCGACGAACGCAGCCCTGCTTGATGCGCGTATCTCGGTGTGCATGCCCGTTTCGACGCCTGCCGAGAACACCAGGCTGCTGACTATCGAGTCCGGTAGCCGAATCAGTACGGCGCGCGCAGGAACAGGCGCCAAGACCTGCAACCGGCCGGCCAACCCGTGAGGCGCCTCATGACGACAAAACATCTTCCGCGTTCGCGCGCCGGCCAACGGGGCGTCGGCCTGCTCGAAGTGCTCATCGCCGTGCTGGTGATGGCGATCGGCCTGCTCGGCATCGCTGCGCTGCAGGCCACGGCCTTGCGCAATTCGCAGAGCTCGATGGAGCGCAGCCAGGCGGTGATGCAGACCTACGCCATTCTGGATGCGATGCGCGCGAACCCCGAAGCGGCACGGGCGGGTGCTTATGACTATGCGGTGAGCAGCTCGTGTGCCGCGCCTGGCGCAGGTTCGCTGGCGCAAAGCGACCTGTCCGCCTGGATTACGGCATTGAAAGGTTCGATGGGCTCGGGCGCCTGCGGCGGCGTCGCCTGCAATGCCGCGACGTGTGTGGTGACGGTCCAGTGGGACGATTCGCGCGCCAGCAGTGGTGCCGCGGACGCCGCCGGTGACAAGACGCAGAAGGTCGAGACGAGGTCCAGACTGTGAACCCAGCTATGCGAATCGCGTCGGCGCGCCGCCAGAGCGGTGTCAGCCTCATCGAGTTGATGATCTCCCTCGTGCTCGGCCTGCTGGTGGTGGCAGGCGCGATCGGGATATTCATGTCGAACCGTCGCGCCTATGCGGGCACCGAGACACTCGGGCGGCTGCAGGAAAATGCCCGCGTGGCGTTCGAGCTGATGTCCCGCGACGTGCGTGAGGCGGGGGGCAACCCGTGCGGAAAGAACATCCCGATCGTCAACGTACTGAACGGCTCGGCGACCCGCTGGTGGACGGATTTCCGTACGGGGATCCGCGGTTACAACAGTGGAGGGCTGGCCGGCAGTTCGCCGGGCACTGATGCGCTCGAGGTCCTCTCGGGAACCACCGATGACCTGCAGGTCATCAGCCTCAACGTGGCGTCTGCCGAGATCAACGTCAACAAGGCGGGTGGCCTCACTACGGGTGACCTGGTGATGATCTGCGACTACACGCAGGGTGCGATCTTCCAGCTCACCCAGGTGCAGCCTTCGGCCGGCAAGATCCAGCACAACCCCGGCAATACCCAGACGCCCGGCAACTGCACGAAGGCGTTCGATTTCCCGCTCAGCTGCGGGCCACCGAATCCCAAGTCGAAGTCCTTTACTCAGGGTGCGGAAGTCGCCCGGTTTTCCGCTACCCGCTGGTATGTCGGCGACACGCCCAACGGGCGTGCGCTGTTCCGGACGACCGTGCGCAGTTCCGGGGGTGGCGCCGCTCCGGCGACCGAAGAGATCGCCGAGGGCGTGCAGGACATGCAGCTCACCTATCTGGAATCGGGGCGCACCGCCTACGTCGACTCGGCAAGCGTGGCTGACTGGCGGAAAGTGACCGCCGTGCGCCTGACCCTGACATTCGAGGCGCGTTCGGGAACCGAGCGTGGGCAATACCTCCAGGGCACCGATGGCAAGGCGCTACTGCGCACCGTCAGCCACGTCGTCACGTTGAGGAACCGGATGTCATGAAGACCCGCACACCATTCCGTGGCCGCCGGCAGCAGCGCGGTGCCGCTCTTATCGTGGTGCTGGTGCTGCTGCTGATCGTCACCCTGCTGGGGCTTGCCAGCCTGCGCGGCACGCTGC
>SCUY01000175.1 GCA_004322525.1 Lysobacter sp.
CACTACCACTTCGTTTCGGCCGGGCAGTTCGAAGGCATGGTGGCGGCCGGGGACTTCTTCGAACATGCCCGCGTGCATGGTGACTGGAAGGGAACGGCGCGGCAGTCGGTTGAACCCCAACTCGCTGCCGGGCGCGATGTCCTGCTCGAGATCGACTGGCAGGGCGCGCGACAGGTGCGCGCCAAGGTGCACGACGCCATCAGCATCTTCATCCTGCCGCCCTCACGCGCCGCGCTCGAGGAGCGTATGCGCAAGCGGGGCCAGGACAGCGAGGACGTCATGCGTCAGCGGCTGGAAGCGGCGCGCGATGAAATGTCGCATTACGGCGAGTTCGACTTCCTGATCGTCAACGAGGAGTTCGAGGCGGCCGTGGAAGAGATGTGCGCGATCTTCGTCGCCAGCCGCCTGCGCCGTGACCGGCAGGTCGCGCGGCATGCCCGGCTGATCACCGCACTGCTCGCGGACGACCCGGCCTGACCGATTTCCCGTCTAACTGACTGATTGGAAAGGAAAGGCTTGCCGGAGGCTCGGCCGCCGCCTACACTGCCAGCCCCTTTCGCATCGCATGGCGCGCCGTTCGGCCGCCGGGAGCCCCATGGCCCGCATCACCGTAGAAGATTGCCTGCAGGTCGTCGACAACCGCTTCGAGCTCGTGATGATGGCGGCCAAGCGCGCCCGCCAGCTCGTTGGTGGCGTCGACGCCCAGCTCGAGAACGAGGCGAACGACAAGCCGACCGTCCTGGCCCTGCGCGAGATCGCCGCGCGCCGGATCGACACCGATTACATCGACGCAGTCGAAAAGACCGAGCGGGAGCGCAAGGAGCGCGAGGCGCTTGAATGGGCTGCCGCCGAGGTGGTCGCGGACGATGATCTCTCGAAGGGCGACGACTGAGTCCATCGTGTCCGACGCATGCAAAAGCCCCGCTCCGGCGGGGTTTTTGCTTTGGAGGGCATCACGTTCCGGCACTGGCAGTGAATGCGCTGAAGCTCCCGTCGTATCACGGGCGTTGCGGTGCGTCGGCCCGCCCGTATAGTCGGGCTCGATGAGCTCCTTCGACCGTGTAGGCAAGAGTGCGACCGCGGACTCGCCGGCCCCGCCTGGCGAGGTGCCCGAATACGTGATCGAACTTGAGCAGGCGGCCTCCTACCTGACCGACGCGCAACGCGCACTGCTGCGCAAGGCATGGCAGCTCGGCGCGCACGCGCATGCAGGTCAGACGCGGAAGTCGGGCGAGCCCTACATCACCCATCCGGTCGCGGTGGCAAAGGTGCTGGCCGAACAGGGGCTGGACGCGGAGACCCTGATCGCGGCGATCCTTCACGACACACTCGAGGACACCACACTCTCGCACGAACAACTGGTCGCGGAATTCGGCGAGGCCGTGGCCGAGCTCGTCGACGGCGTAACCAAACTCGACAAGCTGCAGTTCCGCGATCGCCAGGAAGCGGCCGCCGAAAGCTTCCGAAAGATGCTGCTGGCGATGTCGCGCGATCTGCGCGTCATCCTGATCAAGCTGGCTGACCGCCTGCACAACATGCGCACGCTCGGCGCGCAGAGCCAGGAGTCGCGCCAACGCATCGCGCGGGAGACGATCGAGATCTATGCGCCCATCGCGCAACGTCTGGGCATGAATCTGTTCAAGGCCGAGCTGCAGGATCACGGGTTCCGCGCGCTGCATCCGTGGCGCCACGCGATCATCGAAAAGCGTCTGCGCACGCAGCCGGTGATGCGACGTGAGCTGCTCGCCCAGATCGAGGCCAACCTGGCGCAGAAGCTCGCCAAGGACAAGCTCATCCACCGGCTGGTAAGCCGGGTTAAATCGCCATGGAGCATCTACACGAAGATGCGCACGGAACATAAGTCGTTCAAGCAGGTGATGGACGTCTTCGGTTTCCGTGTCGTGGTGCGCAAGGTGGGGGATTGCTACCGCGCGCTCGGCGTCGCGCACAGCGCCTACAAGCCGCTTGATTCGCGTTTCCGGGATTTCATCGCCATACCGAAGGCGAACGGCTACCAGTCCCTGCACACTGTGCTGTTCGGCCCGTATGGATCGCCGGTGGAGGTGCAGATCCGCACCGAGGAAATGGACCTCGTCGCCGAGCGTGGCATCGCCGCGCACTGGTCGTACAAGTTCGGTGGCGATGGATTCAACGGCGCGCAGAGCAGGGCGCACCATTGGGTGACGAATCTCGTCGAGTCGCAGCGCTCGGCGGGTTCGTCGCTCGAATTCCTCGAAAACGTGAAGATCGACCTCTTCCCGGACGAGGTCTACCTGTTCACGCCGAAGGGCGACATCCTTTCACTGCCGCGAAATTCCACCGCTTTGGACTTCGCCTACGCCGTGCACACCGACATCGGCAACATGGCAGTGGCCGCGCGCGTGGATGACAAGCTGGTGCCATTGCGCTTCAAGCTCGCCAGCGGGCAGCGCGTCGACATCATCACCGCCCGCTCGGCGACGCCGAAGCCGCAATGGCTCGAAATCGTGGTCACCGGCAAGGCGCGCACGGCGATCCGCCAGCAGCTCAAACAGCTCGAGCACGAGGACGCCGTGCAGATCGGCCACCGCATGCTGGACCGTGCACTCGAGGCCATGGACACTTCCCTCGAACGCGTCCCCGCATCGCGGCTCGAAGGGTTCCTCGCCGAACATCGCTATCCGCGCCTGGAAGCATTGCTGGCCGACATCGCGCTCGGCAACCGGATGCCACAGCAGGTGGCGCTGGCACTGGTGCGCGACCGTGCGGAAAACATGCATCACCGGGTCGACGATGCCCGGATCGCGTCACAGGAGAAGATCCTGATCACGGGCACCGAGAAGGGCGTGATCAGTTTCGCGAGTTGCTGCCTGCCGGTGCCGGGCGACGAGATCATGGGGTATCACACGGCCGGGCGCGGCATCGTCGTGCATCGGCTGGATTGCCCGAACGTGGCCGACTACCGCAAATCGCCCGATCGCTGGGTGCCGATCGGCTGGGATCGCGAGGTGCGCGGAGACTTCCACGCCGCGCTCAAGATCGAGGTGGACAACCGTCCCGGCGCGCTCGCACAGATAGCGGCGGCGATCGCCGAGGCGGCGGCGAACATCGACCGGGTGGAGTACCTGGAGCGCGATGCGAACGTCGCGGTGCTGCGCTTCGGCATCGAGGTCACCGACCGGCCGCACCTGGCCGACGTGATCCGAAAGGTGCGCAAGCTCACTGTCGCACTCGGCGTGCAGCGCATCTGATACTGCAACGCGTCTCAACGGCGGCGAACGGCGTCGTTACACTGGGTTTTTTCCGGAACCATCGCCATGGCTCGCCAGCCCTTCCATACCGACCGCGCGCCCGCCGCTATCGGCCCGTATTCCCAGGCCGTGCGCAGTGGGAACCTCGTGTTCCTCTCGGGTCAGATCCCGCTCGACCCGGCGACCGGCGAACTCGTGGCCGGCGACATCGCAATGCAGGCGCGACGCGCCTTTGACAACCTGCGCGCGGTCTGCGAGGCGGCCGGCGGCTCGCTCGACGGCGTGCTGCGGCTCGGGCTCTACCTCACCGATCTGGGTGACTTCGCCGCGGTGAACGGGGTGATGGCGGAGTACTTCCAGGCGCCATACCCGGCGCGGTCGACCATCGAGGTCTCCGGCCTGCCCAAGGGCGCGCACTTCGAAGTCGACGCGGTTCTGTCGCTCGACTGATCCATGCCGCGCGCCGTGCGAACCACGCCGGTGCTGGCGCCGTCCGGCGAGATGCCGCTGACCGTACTGCCGGGCTGCGGCCCGAAGCTGGCCGAGAAGCTCGCTTCCCGCGGCCTGGCGACGCTGCAGGACCTGTGGCTGCAACTGCCGCGCAGTTACGAGGACCGCACCCGGATCATTCCGATCCGCGACCTGCAGCCAGGCACCGCCGCGCAGGTCGAGGGCGTGGTGGAGGCGGTGGAGCGCGGGTTCCGTTACCGGCCGATGCTGAAGGTCGCCATAGGCGATACGTCGCGCGCGACGCTCGTGCTGCGTTTCTTCCACTTCCGCGCCGCGCAGGTCGCGCAGTTCCAGCCGGGCGTGCGCCTGCGCTGTTACGGCACTCCGCGCCCCGGCGCACACGGGCTGGAAATCGTGCACCCGAGCTATCGCGTGGTGGAGGAAGAAGGGGCACTCGGCGGCGCGCTTGACCCCGTCTATGCACAGATCGAGGGCGTTGCTCCCGCCACGCTCCGGCGCCTCATCGGCCTGGCTGTCGACCGCCTGCCTGCCGACGTCGCGCTGGAGTTGCTGCCCGCCGGATGGTGGCATGACCTGGGCCTGCCATCGCTGCGCGAGGCGCTGGTCACCGTGCACCGGCCGGCGGTGGACGACGATCTCGCGGCGCTGCTGGCCGGCCGACATCCGGCCCAGCGGCGACTCGTGCTCGAGGAACTGCTCGCCCATCACCTCAGCCTGCGCGGGCAGCGCAATGCACATCGCCAGCGACCCGCGCATGCCCTCGGCGACCCGGTACTCGCCGCGCGCCTGCAGGGCGGGCTGCCATTCGCACTGACCGCTGCGCAGGCACGCGTGTTCGCGGAGGTGGCCCGCGACCTTGCGCAGCCGGTGCCGATGCTGCGGCTGGTGCAGGGCGACGTCGGCAGTGGCAAGACGGTGGTCGCGGCCATGGCGGCGATGCTCGCGGTCGCCGACGGTCGACAGGCGGCGCTGATGGCGCCGACCGAGCTGCTGGCCGAGCAGCATCTGACGAACCTGCGCGGCTGGCTCGAACCCCTGGGCGTGCGCGTTGCGTGGCTTGCCGGAAAGGTCACCGGCCGCGCACGTACGCAGGTGATGGCCGACGTCGCGTCCGGCGCGGCGCAGGTGGTGGTCGGTACCCACGCACTGATGCAGGAAGGCGTGCGGTTCCACGACCTGGCGCTGGCGATCGTCGACGAACAACACCGCTTCGGAGTGCACCAGCGGCTCGCGCTGGTCGACAAGGGTGGCGCCGGGGGCGTGTCCGTCGTCCCCCACCAGCTGGTGATGACCGCGACCCCCATCCCACGCACGCTCGCGATGGCGGCCTATGCCGACCTCGACGTCTCCACGATCGACGAGCTGCCACCCGGCCGCACACCGGTCACCACCGTCGTGCTCGGCCCCGATCGCCGGCCCGAGCTGGTCGAGCGCATCCGTCGTGCCTGTGCCGAGGGGCGCCAGGCCTACTGGGTGTGCACGTTGATTGACGAGAGCGACGAGGTGGTCGCCCGCGCGGCACAGACCACGTTCGACGAACTCGCTGCGCAGCTGCCGGAACTGCGGCTGGGGCTCGTGCACGGACGCATGCGGCCGGCGGAGAAGCAGGCGGCGATGGCGTCCTTCACGCATGGCCAGACGGATCTTCTCGTCGCGACGACGGTGATCGAGGTGGGCGTCGACGTGCCGAACGCGTCGCTGATGATCATCGAGAACGCCGAGCGCCTCGGCCTGTCGCAGTTGCACCAGCTGCGTGGCCGGGTGGGGCGAGGGAGTGCGGCATCGAGTTGCGTGCTGCTCTACCAGCCGCCGCTGTCGCAGATGGCGCGAGAGCGGCTCGCGACTTTGCGCGAAACCAATGATGGTTTCGTCATTGCCGAGCGCGATCTCGAACTGCGCGGCCCCGGTGAACTGCTCGG
>SCUY01000176.1 GCA_004322525.1 Lysobacter sp.
CATGTCGGGTGATGAATTTCCGCAGCATCCGCCCGAAGCCTGGGCCTCGCTCGGAACCGGCTTCCTCGAATTCGCGCGTATCCGCAAGCCCGGTGACGTGCTCGTCCGCCTGTTCAACCCTTCGCGCGCGAGCCATGGCTGGGCGTCCAGCCGTACCGTGCTGCAGCTTGCCAATGACGACATGCCGTTTCTCGTCGACTCGGTCACGCTTGCGCTGGCCGAGCGTGGCATCGCCGTTCACGTGCTTGGCCACCCCGTGGTGCGCATTACCCGCGACCGCGGCGGGAAGCTGTCGGCGATCGGCGAGGGTTCGCCCGAGTCGTTGATGCACCTGGAGATCGATCGCCAGAGCGCGGCCGGAATGAAGGACATCGAAGCATCGATCCGGCAGGTGCTTGTCGATGTGCGGGCGATGGTTGCCGATTGGCCGGCCATGCGCGACAAGATGCTCGAGGTGGCGGAGCAACTCGGCACGCGCACGTCGCCACTGGCAGGCGAGGATGTGCAGGAGGCCCGCGAATTCCTGCGCTGGGCCGCCGACAACCATTTCACGTTCCTCGGCTATCGCGAATACGAGGTGGCCGGGCAGGGCAAACAGGAAGTGCTGCAGGCCGTGGCGGGCAGCGGCATGGGGCTGCTGCGCGGGGAGGACCGCGGCCAGCCCCGGCCACTGACATCGCTGGCAGCGCATTACATGCCGCGGTCCGGCGCGGTGGATGCGCTGATCCTGACCAAGACCAATGCCCGTGCGACGGTCCATCGCCGCGGTTACATGGATTACATCGGCGTGCTGACCTTCAACAAGGCAGGCAAGCCGGTGCGCGAGGAGCGTTTCCTCGGCCTGTTCACGTCGAGCGCCTACAACCGGCGCCCGTGGGATATTCCGGTTGTGCGGCAGCGTTACCGGCACGTCATGGAGCAGTCGGGTCTGGATGCCGACAGCCACAATGGCAAGGCGCTCAAGCACATACTCGAGACGCTTCCGCGCGATGAGCTGTTCCAGTCAACCGAGCACGAGCTGTTGCAGACCAGCCTGGGCATCCTCGGCCTGCAGGAGCGCGTTCGCAGCCGCATCTTCATGCGTCGCGACCGCTACGGGCGCTTCTATTCGGCTCTCGTGTATATCCCGCGCGACCGTTTCAACACCGAAGTGCGCCTGCGCATCGAGGCGATGCTCAAGGACGCCCTGAACGCCGACCATGTCGATTCGTCGGTGATGCTTGGCGAATCTCCGCTCGCGCAGCTGCACATCATGATCCGTCCGAAGCCGTCCGACGGCAATTCGGGGACCGTGCCGGATATCGACATGGTGGCGATCGAAGGCCAACTTGCGCAGATCGTGCGTGACTGGGCCGATGACCTGCGCGATGAACTGATCGCGCGTCGTGGCGAGGAACATGCGCTTCCGCTCGCCAATACCTATGGGCGCGCGCTTCCCGCGGGGTATATCGAAAACGTGTCCGCCCAGGTCGCCGCGGATGACGTCGAGCACCTCGCCGCGCTCGCCGGGGCGGACGATCTGCGCCTGAGCCTTTACCGCAGCCACCAGGGTGCCGGTGGGCTGCGCTTCAAGTTCTATCGGCAGGGCGATGACATCCCCCTGTCGGACGCGCTGCCGATGATGGAAAACATGGGCCTGCGCGTGATCTCCGAGCACCCGTACCGCATCGACGCCAATGGGGGCGTGTTTTTCATCCAGGACTTCGAGGTCGAATATCCGAGGCCTATCGAAGTCAGCGAGATCGATGTCGACTTCGAAGAAGCCTTTGCCGCCATCTGGCGCGGGCAGGCTGAAAACGACGCCTTCAACCGGCTCATCCTCACCGCGGGCCTTTCGTGGCGCCAGGTCGCCATGCTGCGCGCTTACTGCAAGTACCTGTTGCAGGTCGGCGTGACGTTTTCGCAGGCCTACATGGAGCAGACGCTGTCGCGCTACCCGCTGCTCGCGCGGCTGCTGGTGGAACTGTTCGAGGCGCGTTTCGACCCCAGCACGGGCCGCGAGAGCAAGGCCGAGATCAAGGCCGGAATGCAGAAGTTCCAGTCGCAGCTTGAGCGCATCGCCGGTGAAGACGCCGCGCTCGCCGCGATCGTGCGCCCCGTCATCGACGCCCGCGCCGGAAAGCGTGCAGGGCAGGTGGAAGCGGCGCGCGCAGCATTGCTGGGCCTGATGGATCGTGTCTCGAGCCTCGACGAGGACCGCATCCTGCGCAGCTTCAAGGGCGTGATCGAAGCGACCCTGCGTACCAGCTACTACCAGGGCGCGGTCGGTGGCGCTGATACCGGCTACGTCAGTTACAAGTTCGATTCGGCGATGGTGCCCGACCTGCCCAAGCCTCGACCGTACCGGGAGATCTTCGTCTACGGGCCGCGCGTGGAAGGCGTGCACCTGCGCTTCGGCCCCGTGGCGCGCGGAGGCCTGCGCTGGTCCGACCGTCGCGAGGATTTCCGTACCGAGGTGCTGGGCCTGGTGAAGGCGCAGATGGTGAAGAACACGGTGATCGTGCCGGTGGGTTCAAAGGGCGGTTTCTTCGTGAAGCGTCCACCGGCCGGCGGCGATCGCGATGCGATCCAGGCGGAAGGCATCGCCTGCTACCGCATGTTCATCAACGGGTTGCTTGACATCACCGACAACATCGTCGATGGCGGCATCGTGCCGCCTGCCAATGTGGTGCGCTTTGACGAGGACGACCCGTACCTCGTCGTCGCCGCGGACAAGGGCACGGCCACGTTCTCGGATATCGCCAACGGCATCGCGCGCGAGCACCGCTTCTGGCTCGACGACGCCTTCGCCTCGGGCGGTTCGGTGGGTTACGACCACAAGGGCATGGGCATTACCGCGCGTGGCGGATGGGAGTCCGTGAAGCGCCACTTCCGTGCAATGGGCCGGGACTCGCAGAAGCAGGATTTCACCTGCGCCGGCGTCGGTGACATGTCCGGTGACGTTTTCGGCAACGGCATGCTGCTGAGCAGGCACATCCTGCTCATCGCGGCATTCGACCACCGCCATATCTTCCTCGACCCGACGCCTGATGCCAGTACCTCGTTCAAGGAGCGCACGCGCATGTTCAAGCTGCCGCGCTCGAGCTGGGAGGACTACGACGCCACGCTGATCAGCGAGGGCGGTGGTGTCTACCCGCGTTCGGCCAAGTCGATACCGGTCAGCCCGCAGGTGCGTGCGGCACTGGGTATCGGGGTCATGACCGAAGCGATGAGCCCGGCCGAGCTGATGAGCGCCATTCTGAAGGCGCCCG
>SCUY01000025.1 GCA_004322525.1 Lysobacter sp.
GGAAGTCCCCCACCCGCCGTTAACCACCCAAAGCACCGAACCTGGCCGATCGCACTTTCCATCACGGCCACCGGCACACCCTTTGCATTGGTCCCGACATGCGCCTGCCTTCCGCCATCAGCCTGGATTCCGCTTCGACGAAGGCCGCGTCGCGCCCGTCCATGGAGAAGGCGGCGCACGAACTGGAGACCCAGTTCGCGGCGATGCTGATCAAGTCGATGCGCGCGACCACCAGCGGCGATCCGCTCGGCGGCGACAACACGACCTATCGCGACATGTACGACCAGCAGCTCGCGAAGGAAATGACCAAGGGGCGCGGGCTGGGACTGGCGCCGATGATCATGCGCCAGCTCGAACGCAGCACCGGCACGGCCGGCGTGCGGCCTGCCTCCGGTCCCATGCCCCTTACCCGCCCCGCAACAGGGTTCGCGATGGCGCCCGTCGCCTCGCTGATGCCGGCGCGACCGGGCGGCCTGCTCGAACTCGTGCGCCCCGCCAGTGGCGTGGCGCTGCCGGCCGCATCACCGATCCCCGCACCACCGCCTACGCCAACGGCGTCCGGTGTGCCGGCAGGTGAGGCCGCGTGTGGCCCGGTCACGCCGCTCGACTGCAGCAGCCCGGAAGCCTTCGTCAAATCACTGTGGCCCCATGCCAGGAAAGTGGCCGAGCAGCTCGGCGTGTCGGCGAAAGCACTCGTGGCGCAGGCCGCACTGGAAACCGGCTGGGGCCGGCGCTTGATTGGCCGCGGCACCGGCGAAGTCTCGAACAACCTGTTCGGCATCAAGGCCAGTGGCAGCTGGAAAGGTTCGAAGATCAATGCCGGCACGCATGAATACGTGGCCGGCACGCGCCATAACCAGCGCGCCGACTTCCGTGCCTACACCTCAGCTGCCGACAGCTTCGCCGACTACGCACGGCTGCTGAGCGGCGCCCGCTATGCACAGGCGCGTGGCGCGGGCGAAGACACCCATCGCTTCGCCTCGGCGCTGCAACAGGCCGGCTACGCGACCGATCCCTCCTACGCCAACAAGATCACCGCGATCGCCGAGGGCGCCACCATGCGTCGCGCGCTCGCCGCGCTGGGAGATGCATAAGCCATGAGCGTGCTCTCCACCGGTTCCTCCGCCCTGCTCGCCTTCCAGCGCGCGCTCGGCACCGTCAGCCACAATGTCGCGAACGTCAACACCGAAGGCTATTCGCGCCAGCGCGTGGACCTCGAAGCGCGCCCCGGCCAGACCACCGGTGCGGGCTATGTCGGCAATGGCGTCGCGATCCAGAAACTGCAGCGCCTCGCCGATGGCCTGGTGTTCGCACGGCAGGTCGACAGCAACGGCGAGCTCGGCCGCCTGCAGCAGCTTGACAGCTACACCGGGCGGCTCGACAGCGTCCTCAGCAATACGTCCACCGGGCTGGCGCGGCCGTGGTCCAACTTCTTCGGTGCAGCCAAGGGCGTGGCCGCCGAGCCGGGTTCGTCGATCGCGCGACAGGCGCTGGTGGATGCCGGTGACCAGCTCGCCAACCGCTTCCGCAGCGTCGACAGCCAGCTCACCGCACTGGGCACCGATGCCGACAACCGCCTCGCCGCGCAGATCGGCGTCGCTAACCAGCTGGCGAGCGAGATCGCCAACCTCAATCGCGACATCGTCGCCACCGGCAGCAATGCGAGCCCGGACCTGATCGACCAGCGCGATACCCGCATCGCGAAACTCGCCTCACTCACCGGCGCCGAAGTGATCCCGCAGGGCGACGGCTCGATGACCGTTTCCAGCGGCGGCCAGGTGCTGGTGCTCGGCGCGCGCGCCGGAAAGCTGACGCTGGCGCCCGATCCCTACCGTATCGACCGCAAAGTGCTTTCGCTGGACACCAGCGCCGGCCCGGTCAGGCTGCCGCAGGGCGCGCTGTCCGGCGAGATCGGCGGCCTGCTCGAATTCCGCGACCGCGTGCTCGACCCGGCGCGCGCGGAGCTCGGCCGCATCGCCACCACCTTCGCCACCACCTACAACGTCACCCAGCGCGGGGGCGTCGACTATGGCGGCGTAGCGGGTACCGATTTCTTCGCGATTCCCGCGCCACGCGTGGATGCCAACAGCGCCAATACCGGCGCCGCCACGTTCACCACCGCCATCGCCGATGTCGGTGCACTGAAAGGCCCGGACATCGAACTGCGCTTCAGCGCCGGCATCTGGAGCGCGCTGCGCGCCGGCACCGGTGATCCACTGGCCATGACAGGCGCCGGCACCGCGGCCAGCCCGCTGCTGGTCGAGGGTGTTTCGATCGTGGTCGGCGGCGCACCGGCCAACGGCGACCGCTTCATCCTGCATCCGACTTCCGACGCCGCCGCCGGCCTGCAGGTGATCCAGCGCGATCCGTCGAAGATCGCCGCCGCCGCGCCGCTGCGCGCGCAGGTCGACCCGACCAACCTCGGCAATGCGAAGCCAGGCGCGATGCAGGTGACCAACGCGACGACGTTCGCCTCGTTCACCACCGCGCGCGTCGATTTCATCGACGCCACCAACTACACGATCGACGGCGTCGGGCCTTACACGTACACGCCCGGCCAGCCGATCAACGGCGCCGGCTGGTCGATGATGCTCGACGGCACGCCCGTGGCGGGCGACACCTTCGACCTGTCGCGCACGCCCGCGCGATCGACCGACAACAGCAATGCGCGCCTGCTCGCCGGGCTCGACCAACGCAGCCTGCTCGACGGCGGCACGGTCGGGCTCACCACCGGGCTCAGCCGCCTCACCGCGCGCGTGGGCAGTGAAGCCCAGCACGCCGGCATGAACCTGGAAGCACAGCAGGCACTGCACGCGCAGGTGATGGCCGAGCGCGACTCGGTCTCCGGCGTCAACCTCGACGAAGAAGCCGCCGATCTTCTGCGCTACCAGCAGGCCTACCAGGCGGCCGCGCAGGTCATCGCGACGGCCGACACGATGTTCCAGACCCTGCTTGGCGCGGTGCGCCGATGAGCACCGCCGACCGGAGCCGCACATGAGGATCTCGACCGCCGGCCTCTACCAGCAGAGCCTGGGCGCCTTGCTCAAGCGCCAGTCGGACCTGGCGAAAACGCAGCAGGAGCTGACGACCGGCAACAAGCTCACCCGTGCGGCCGACGACCCGAGCGGCGCCGCGCAGGCGCAGCGTCTGGACCATGCGGTCGCCGCGCTCGACGACTACGCGCGCAGCTCGGACCTGGTCGAAAACCGCCTGCGCCTGCAGGAAGACGCACTCACCGCCGCCGGCGACATCCTCAATCGCGCACGCGAACTCACGGTGCAGGCCAATACCGCCGGCGTATCAGACCCCGACCGCAAGCTGATCGCAGCGGAGGTCCGCCATCTCCGCTCCAGCCTGCTGTCCGTCGCGAACCGCGGCGATGGCAACGACCGCGCCCTGTTCGCCGGCCAGCGCGACGGCGTCGTGCCCTTCACCGACACCGCCGGCGTGGTCAGCTACGCCGGTGACGACGGGCGCAACCGGGTCGACATCGCGCCGGATGTCGCCCTTGCCGACACCGATCCCGGCAGCGAGATCTTCCTGCGCCCTCTCACCGGTGACGGAGTGATCCGCGCGACCGCGGCCGCCGCCAATACCGGCGCCGGCGTGCTGGGCGAAACCCGTGTCACCAATTCAACGACATGGGCCATGCGCGACCTGCGCCTGCAGTTCACCAGCGCTTCCACCTGGCAGGTGGTGGACAGCGCGAGCCTGGTGGTGGGAAGCGGCACCTACGTCCCCGGCGACGCGATCAGCGCCGGCGGCGTGACGACACGGCTGTCCGGCACCCCGGCCGCCGGCGACAGCTTCACCATGGCTCCGGCGCCGCGACAGGATGTCTTCGCCACCCTGGAGAAACTCGCCGACGCGCTGGAAGCCCCGGCCACCACCTCCACCCAGCGCGCCGGTCTTTCGAATGCGCTCGCAGGCACGCTGTCCGACCTCGCGACCGCGCAGGATCACTTCCTCGGTTTCCGCGCCTCCACCGGCGCGCGGCTGGCCACCATCGCCAGCACCGCGGAGAACCGGGGCGCGATGGATCTTTCACTGCGCTCCACCCTGTCGGGCCTGCGCGATGTCGACTATGCCGAGGCCAGCACCCGCCTCAGCCTGCAGATGACCGCCATCGAGGCTGCGCAGAGGACGATGGTGCGGGTACAGTCACTCTCCCTGTTCGACAAGATCTAGGCGCCGCCATGGCCCATCCGCCGCACCCGCCCGCCGGGTCCGACCGCATGAATGACGTCGCTGCTTCCGCCGCCGGCGAGCGGCTGTACGAGAAGTACATGCTCCATCACCCGGCGGACATCCGCGGCTGCCTGAGGCAGCTCGTCGAGAAGCGCTGCACGCTGCTGGTGCACGCGGCCGGCACGGAGACGGCGGTATCGATCGCACTCGCGGTGGAAGACGGCCTGTTGCGGCTGGATATTCCGCGCGATCCCGAGCTCGCCGCACAGCTGCTCGCCGCCGAACGCCTCCGCTTCGAGAGTTCCATCGAACGCATCACGGTGCGTTTCGCCACCGGCCCTGCGCGTGCCACCGACGTCGACGGCCTGCCCGCCCTGGAAGTTCCCGTGCCGCTGAAGGTCATGCACCTGCAGCGCCGCGAATACGTCCGTCGCGAGCCGCCGGGGCAGCTGTCCTGCCTCCTCCCGGTGCGCGATGCCTCGGGCGCCATGCACAGCACGCGCGGAGCCATCGCCGACATCGGCGGTGGCGGGCTGGCGGTGCTCACCAGTGACGATCGCACCCTCCACCTGGCGGCAGGCGACACGCTCGAGGGGGTCATCCTCGACCTCCCCGAACAGGGCAGCATGACGGTCAGCCTGCGCGTACAGCATGCCGCGCGCATCGACCAGCACGGCCACCAGGCCTGGCGCGCCGGTTGCAGCTTCGTCGACCTCCCACTGCAGGATCAGGCCCGCCTGCTGCGCTACGTAATGCAGCTCGACCGCCTGCACGCGGCCAAGATGCGCGGTAAAGCGGAGCTATTCGAAATCGCGCATCT
>SCUY01000177.1 GCA_004322525.1 Lysobacter sp.
GCCGCGAGCGATCGCATCGGCACCGGTATCGAAAGCAAGGAGTGCAGCGGCGTCGATGACCACCGGGATCGCCGGCAACGCAGCGAGCCAGCCGGCCAGCAAGCGTGCGCTCGTCGCCGATTCAAGCAGGCCCGGGCCGACCACGATCGCATCGGCGTGCTCGGCCAGTTCGTCCAGCAACACGCGCGCCGCCTTCGCGATCGAACCGGCTCGCGTCTCCGGCAGCGCGATGACACGCGCCTCGGGCACCGCCGCCGCCACCAGCGGCGCAGCACTCGCACACGTGGCCACTTGCAGCTTGCCCGCCCCACTGCGCAATGCCGCGACTGCGCAGAGCAGCGCCGCGCCGGGCATTTCCCCCGCACCGGCCACCACCAGAATGCGGCCACGCGCGTCCTTGTCGCCCTCGTGCCCTGGCTGCGGCAACGGCCAGCGACGCAGCCGCGCCGGCGTGATCGATGGCGTGCGCGCGCTCATTTCGGGCCCAGCGGCACATCGGATTCCGTGGTCACCGGTGCGCCGGCCGCCACCAGCGGGGCCACGAAGTTATAGCGCTCCAGCACCAGCTTGCCGGCCGGCCCGCGGCTCCGGTCGAACGCGTAGCCGGTAACCCCGCAGTTGGCGACATCCTTCTGCCGGTCGATGTCAAGCACCTGTGCTTCGGTCATCCGCTCGAGCAGATAGCGCAGACACAGCACGGTGACCTGGTGCGCGACGATCAGCACGCGTCGTTGCCGGTGCTCGCGCGTGATCGTGTCGACCACGCTGCGCAGGCGCAGGATCACGTCGCACCAGCTCTCACCACCGGGCGGGCGGTGATAGAACTTGCCGATCAGCGTCAGTGCTTTCGCCTGCTCCGGGTATTTCTGTTCGACGCCAAGCCGTGTCAGCCCATCGAAGATGCCGAACTCGCGCTCGCGCAGGCGTTCGTCCTGCACGATGCGGTCGTCGTCGATACCGCACTGGTCGAGAATGCGTTGCAGGGTCTGCCGCGCACGCACGTAGGGTGAGCAGAGATAGACATCCGGACGCATCGCCGGATCGATGCCGGCGAACCAGCGCCCCAGCGCATCGGCCTGACACTCGCCGAGCGCCGAGAGCGGCACGTCAGCATCGCGTACGCCGTAGTCGATGAAAGCCGCGCGCGCGGCCTGCGCCGCATTGCGCGCGACATTACCGGCCGATTCGCCGTGTCGCACGATCCACAAATGGTCCGGCCATTTCTGCGTGTCGCTCATCGCCGCGCAGGCTGCATCACGCCGCGGCTAGGCGGCGTGATGCGCATGGCGTTACTGCCCGATGTGCTGGCGCAGCCAGGTGTTCACCGTCTCATGCCACTGCAGGCTGTTCTGCGGCTTCAGCACCCAGTGGTTCTCATCGGGGAAGTACAGGAACTTCGACTCGATATTGCGACGCTGCAGGGCGGTGAACACGCCGATTCCCTGCTCGACCGGAATGCGGAAATCCTGCTGGCTGTGGATGACCAGCATCGGCACGCGCCATTGGTCAACGTGGTTCACCGGGTTGAAACGCTCGTAGTTCTTCGGCACATCGAAGGGCGTGCCGCCCTGCTCCCATTCCGTGAACCAGAGCTCTTCGGTGGCATAGCCCATCATCCGCTGGTCAAAGACGCCATCGTGGCTGACCAGGCATTTCCACGGCTCGTTCCAGTTGCCGGCGATCCAGTTCACCATGAAGCCGCCGTAGCTCGCGCCCAGCGCGCAGGCCCGGCCCGCATCGAGGAACGGGTACTTTTTCAGCGCCGCCGCCCAGCCTTTCTGCAGGTCTTCCAGCGGGCGGTCACCCCAGTGCTGGCTGATCGAATCGGTGAATGCCTGCCCGTAACCGGTCGAACCGTGGAAGTCGATCATCACCGCCGCATAGCCCTGTCCCGCATAGGTCTGCGGGTTCCAGCGATAGCTCCAGCCATTGCCGAAGCTGCCCTGCGGGCCACCATGGATGAGGAAGGCGACCGGGTACGTCTTGCCTTCCTGGTAGTTCCATGGCTTCACCACGTAGCCGTAAACGGTTTCGTTGCTCCAGCCCTTGAAACTGAACTGCTCGAAATCGCCAAAGCGGACGTCCTTGAGCATCTGTCCCGCGTCGGGGCCAAGCGCACGCACCGCCTTGCCATCGAGACCGCCAGTGAACAGCTGGTCACCCGACTTCAACGAGTTGCGACTGAAGGCAAGTGTTCCGTTGGCGATATCGAAAGCCGAAACGCTGCCATCGGCGACGAGCCGGGTCACGCCACCCGTGGCGATATCCACCGCGAACAGTGGATGCTGGCCCATGTCATCGGCCGTGGTGTAGATGGTGCGGCCATCCTCCGACAGCGTGATGCCATCGGCGGAACGGTCCCAGCCGGGGGCGATCTCACGCTTCGCGCCGGTCGCAAGGTCGAGCGCCATCAACGCGAAACGATCGGCTTCGAAGCCCGGGCGTTTCATCGCGCGGTAGTACAGCGTGCGTCCATCGGCACTGAATACGCCGCCGGTATCCCAGGCCTTGTTGCCCGCAGTGAGGTTGCGTGCATCGCCACCGTCGGCCGGTGCGAGGTAGACGTCGAAGTTGGTCGACCACGGCTCTTCGCGGTTCGCGTCGCGTGCACTGAACACCACCGAGCGGCCATCAGGTGACCAGCCGTATTCGCTCGCATCGCCGAACGGGCGCGAGGGCGCGTCGCCGATCACGTTGCCGCCGATCAACTGCGCTCCGGTCACCGTCTTGCCTGCGGCGGGCAGGCCCGCTACGAACAGGCGATTGAGCTTTCCTTCATTCCATGCATCCCAGTGGCGGATGAACATGCGGTCGAAGACGACGCCGCTGGCCTTCTTCAATACCTTCTTTTCCCCATGCTTCGCATTGCAGGCGATGTCGGCCGCGCAGTCGGGAAATGTCTCCAGGCCCAGTACCACGCGCCTGCCGTCCGGCGAAAGCGCGAAGCTGCCGACATCCAGCGGCAAGGCGCTCACCTGCCGCGGCGTCCCACCTGCGAGCGGCACGGAATACAGCTGCATCGAGCCGCCCTTGGCGCTGAGGAAATAGACGGACTTGCCGTCGGGGGCAGCCTCCGGGGAGTTCACGTTCCAGCCTTCCGGCGTAAGGCGCCGCGGCTTGGCGGCGGGGTTTGCGATGTCCTGCGCCCACAATGCTGTCGTCGACTTGTTGGCGTCCAAGTCGGCCACCCGCCGTGCGTACACGAGCACCTTGCCGTCCGGTGACAGCACCGGCGACGAAAAGCGATCGAGCGTGATGAGCGCGCGCGGCTGCAGACCATGGAGGGCGGCGGACGCAGCCAGCGGGAGGGTGGCGGCGATGAGGAGAGGGAGGACAGCAGTGCGCAGTGACATCGGAACTCCGCGACGGGGGCGATGGGCCGATGGTAGGCCCATGCCCGGTGGCCGCAAAGCGAAGACGATGGCGTGCTTGAGCAATCGCGGACGCGAGCTCCGCCCGGCGCCCCTCCCCACCGGGCCATCCACCGCGCGTGGCTATACTCCGGCCACCTTTCACGCCGGAGTTCCGCGTGTCGCACCCTTCCCCCAGCATGGCCTATGACGACCCGCGCAACGACCTGTTCGGGCATCCGAAAGGCGTCTACGTCTGCTTCTTCACCGAGATGTGGGAGCGCTTCTCGTTCTACGGCATGAAAGCCCTGCTCCTGCTGTACCTGCTGAAGCATCACCTGTTCACCGACGACGCCGGCTACGACGTGCTTGGCGCCTATGGCGGCCTCGTTTACTGCGTACCGGTGTTCGGCGGCATGCTCGCCGACCGTTACCTCGGCATGCGCAAGGCGGTGATCTTCGGCGGCATCCTGCTGGTGCTGGGCCATGCTGGCATGGCATTCGAGGGCGCAGCCGCGACCGTCGTCAATGGTGTCACCGTGCGCGACGAAAGCAGCCTGCGCATGTTCTACCTGTCACTCTCGCTGATCATCATGGGCGTGGGCTTCCTCAAGCCGAACATCTCGACGATCGTCGGCAGGCTGTATGCGGACAACGACCCGCGCCGTGACTCGGGTTTCTCGCTGTTCTACGCTGGCATCAACCTCGGCGCGCTGTTCGCCTCGATCGTCTGCGGCTACCTGGGCCAGACGCTTGGCTGGAGCTGGGGCTTCGGCGCGGCAGGCATCGGCATGGTGCTCGGCCTCGCGCAGTTCCTGTGGGGGCAGAAGTACCTGCATGGCCTCGCCGAGCCACCCGCGCCGGCACGCCTGCGCGAGCGGGTGTTCGGTATCCCGCGCGAAGTGGCCATCTATGCGGGCGCGATGCTGGCGCTGCTGCCCGTCGCATGGTTGATGTGGGCGGTGGCGAACGGCGCCTTCTCGCTGGGCGGGCATGTCTCGCTCGCGCTGCTGCTGATGATCCTGGTGATGCTCGGTGTGCTCGGCTGGTTCGCCTGGTTCGTGATCGCGCGCTGCACGCCTGTCCAGCGCGACCAGATGATCGCGCTCATCACGATGATCTTCATGGTCCTCGTGTTCTTCACCCTCTATGAGCAGACGTACGGCTCATGGGTGACCTTCACCGACCGCATGCTGACGAAGGATCTTGTGCCGGCCCTCGTACGGCCTGTCCCGGCAGCGATCGCGGCCGGCGGCGTCGATTTCATGACCTTCCTTCGCAATGCGCCGTGGTCGATCATTTCGCTGCTGCTCGCGCCGCTGGCCTTCGTCGCCTCCGCCACCCTGTCCGACCGCACGCCGGCATCGACCACACCCCGGCTGCTGTTCGGTGCCGCGGTACTGGCGATGCTGGTGTTCCTGGTGCGGGACGTCCTTGTACTGCCGCAGACCGCCGGCTCGCTGACCTTCCTGGGCGCGATGTTCATCGTGCTGCTCGCTCCGCTTTTCAGCCTGCTGTGGGGCTGGCTGGGACGCCGCGGTCGTGACCCGTCCAAGCCCGTCAAGTCGGCACTCGGGCTGGTGTTCGCGGGGCTCAGCTTCATACCCCTGGCGTGGGCGGCGCAACAGGCCGGAGCCACCGGCGAAATGGCCAGCGTCTGGTGGCTGGTACTCGCCTACTTCGTACTCGAGGTTGGCGAGATGTGCCTGTCTCCGGTGGGGCTGTCAGCGGTGACGCAACTGTCGGTACGCAGCGTCATGAGCCTGATGATGGGCACGTGGTTCCTGGCAACCGCGTTCTCGGAGACGCTCGCTGCATTGTTCGGCAAACTCGCGTCACTGGACATCGCCGAAGGCACGAAGATCGACCTGGCCGAAGCAGGCGCGAAATACGCCCACCTGTTCTGGCTGATGACCGGCATCGGCCTCGCCTTTGGTGTGCTGGCATTCCTGGCGGCGCCGGTGCTTCGGCGCTGGATGCATGGGGTGCGGTAACGGCGGTCCGCAACCCCGACGTGGCGCCGCACTGGTGTCGTGGAAGCGTCACCACAAAGAGCGGACAGACGCGGCGCTCCTGGACTGGTGATCGCGGCCCCGGATTGTCACACCCAGGCATACCTGGTCATTCGACCGAGCGGTATGGGCCATCACAAGGGAGTCCGCCGCTTCGCATGAAGAAACGGCGGCACAACGCGCCGGCGATGGATGCCGGCGCAGGAATATCGATATTTCAGGGTTTTGCAGGCACGGGAAGGAGGTCGGAAGCCTTGCCCGTTCCACTCCGCAGGTTCCTGTCCAGAAAGGCGAGCAACCGCGTATAGAACTCGCGCCGATGCTCCACGGTGAAGAATCCGTGCCCCTCCGTCCGGTAGTACAGCGTTTCGACCGGGACGCCCGCGCCCCTGAGTGCACGCTCCATCGCCTCCGACTGTTCCTGCGGCGCGCGCACATCTTCTCCGCCCGCAGCCAGGAATACCGGCACCTTGATACGGCTGGCCAGCGTGGTGGGCGATACCGATGCGAGGTCGTTCTTGCCGACCGCCTCCTCGAGAAAACGCTTCCCATGCTGCGTCTGTGGAATATCGCCACGGCCCCACAGCATCTTCAGGTCGTAGACGCCCACGTATCCGGCAGCGCACCGGTAGAGTTCCGGCTCTTTTGCCACGGCCATGAGCGAGGCATAGCCGCCATAGCTGGCTCCGTACATGCAAATACGTGAAGGATCGGCGACACCCTGCGTGATTGCCCAGCGCGTGGCGTCGGTCAGGTCATCCTGCATCGACTTGCCCCACTGTTTGTGGCCCGCTTCCAGGAACTCCTTCCCGTAGCCACCCGAGCCACGGAAGTTGACCTGCAACACCGCATAGCCTTGTGCTGCCAGCAACTGCGGCTCGGCGTTGAAACCCCATGCGTCGAACGGACCGAAAGGGCCACCATGCGGATTGACGATCAGTGGCAGCCCCTTGCCGGCACTGCCGTTGGGCAGCGTCAGGAAGGCTTCCAGCTGGCGGCCATCCCGTGCAGGGAAGCGTATCGAGCGGACGGATGCCATCAGCGACGGGTCGAACCAGTCGCTGCGACTGATCAGCAGGTCGGCCTTCTTCGTCTGCGTATTGAAGACGTAGTAATCGCCGGGGTTGCGGTCGCTCCAGGCCAGCAGCAACGCATGCACGCCATCGCGTGTGTGGGAAGAGCTTGAAACCGTATCTCCGCCGAAGCTCGCCTGCAGCGTGCGATGGAGCCGCGCCTCTGGCGAATCGGCATCGAAATAGGTGTATTTCGGCCTGCCATCGCGGAATGCGACGCCGATGGGATAGTCCTGCCCGACGCCATACAGAAGCCCGGACGGATCGACGAATGCATCACGTGCCACTTCGCGCATGGACATCGAGCCCACATCGAACGCCATGATGGCGTCAGGCCCGGTCTTCTGTGTGCTGTCGAGGTAGGCGATGCGATCGTCGCGGTCAAAATCGAGGGCCGTGACCTGCTTCCCGGACACCGACTCGTCATTGATCAGTTTCCACTCCCCGTTGTCGCCGGAGCGGTAATACAGCACCGACTTGAAATCACGGTTTTCGCCGGACGCGAAACGCACAACGCCCTTGTTATCAGTAAGGAAACTGGAGCCGCGAACCGGCGCGCGCGTGACGGGAATCTTCGTGCCCGTATTGACGTTCATCCGCTCGACGGAAGTAAACGGAGCTTCGCCCGCGTCAAATGGCACGGCGCCGATCAATACGAAATCGTCATCGTCCTTCAGCGTGTCCACAACGAAGAATGCCGACGCTTCAGCCCGGCTCTTGCCACCCGCACGCCCCGGTGCCTGGCTCGCCCGTGCGCCAACGAGGATGCCCTGGCGGGTGCCATCGGCATTGGTGCCCCATATCTCACCAAAGGAGACCGGCTTCTCCAGTGCGCCGGCGCGTTCGCCGATCGTGAACAGCAGGCGCTCGTCGTTCACCCACCAGAAATTGACAACGTGGGTATTCTTTTCCTTGAAGTTGACGTAGCCATAAGGTGTTTTCTGGCCGGGCTTCAGGATCACGAGGACAGTCTTGTCCTCCAGCGGAACGGTCGCGGCGGCATAAGTGCCTTTCGGCGACAGCTTGACGTCGAGGAAGCGTTCCTTCCGGAGAAAGTCCTCGATTCCATAGCGATGCCCGGGCTGGGCGGGCGTAGCGTGTGCGGGCATGGCGTATGCCAGCAACACCGCGAAAAGCACGGTTGCGAATTTCATCGTTTCTCCTATGACGCTCCCTGCGTCGCCGGCAAAGCCTAGCCGAACGTCACCAGCCGACCAAGCGTGCGCTCCAGGCCGTCACGCCAGTGCGGCAATGGATGGCCAAGCACAGCTTCGATGCGCCTGCAATCCAGTACCGAATAGTGCGGACGACGTGCAGGCGTCGGGTAATCCGAACTGGGGATCGCCACCACGTCGGGGCGCGCGGGCAACAGGCTATGCGAAACGGCGCCTTCCATGATCGCCAGCGCAAAGCCATGCCAGCTGGTTTCGCCGCTGGAGGTCAAGTGGAGCGTGCCGCCAGTGCCGGGTGTCCGGATGAGGCTCGCGGTGACGTCGGCGATCAGGTCCGCCGGTGTCGGGCTGCCCGTCTGGTCGGCCACCACGCGCAGTACCGGATGCGTCTTGGCCAGCCGCAGCATCGTTCTCAGGAAGTTGTGCCCGTGCGGTGCGAAAACCCATGCCGTACGAAGAATCAGATGATCGGCAGCGGACATGCGGATGGCTTCTTCGCCTGCGTACTTGGTGAGGCCATAGACGCCGAGAGGATTGGTCTCATCACTTTCGCGGTACGGCTGCTGGCCGGTTCCGTCGAATACGTAATCGGTTGAAAAGTGGATCAGCCGTGCGCCCACCGACGCGCACGTTTCCGCCATGACGGCCGGGGCCCGTGCATTCACCTGCCCGGCGAGTTCTGCTTCGATCTCCGCACGGTCCACCGCCGTATACGCGGTCGCATTGACCACGACATCAGGCGCATGGCGGCGGATGAGCCGCTCGGTGGCAGTCAGGTCGGCAACATCGAGCGCTTCACGCAGCGGGCTGGCGGGGTCTGGCCCTGCGCGGGATGTCGTCACCAGCGTTCCGGTCGCGGCCAGCGAGCACGCGAGCTCACGGCCGACCTGGCCGGTATCGCCGATCAGCAATATCTTCATGTCGTGAAGCGGGGAAGCCGTTGCGGTTCTATCCGGTCCAGCAGTGACGCAGCGGCATCCTTTGGCGACAGAAGTGGCTCGGTCACCGGCCAGTCGATCGCCAGGGACGGATCATCCCAGCGTATCGACGCATCGGCCGAGGCATCGTAGGTGGCGGTGCACAGGTAAGTGAAAACGGCCCGCTCGCTCAACGCGACGAAGCCGTGCGCGAAGCCTTCCGGTATCCAGAAATGCCGGCGGTTTTCCGCGCTCAGGGTGACAGCGGCCCACTTTCCGAAGGTCGGAGACCCACGGCGGATATCGACAGCTACATCCCAGACCTCGCCTTCGATAACCGAGACATATTTCCCCTGTGGATTGGGCCACTGGTAATGCAGGCCGCGAAGAACGCCACGACGCGATGTCGAGACGTTCCCCTGTACGAACGTCGGCTTGATGCCGAGCGCGGAGAGGCGATCGAGATTGAACGATTCGAAAAAGCTGCCGCGATCATCCGCGAAGACCTGAGGTTCCAGCACCACACAGCCCGGCAGCCCGGTTTCGGTCAACTTCATGGGACAAAGCCCCGGCCTGCCAGGCTCAACAGGTATTTTCCATAGCCACTTTTTGCCAGCGGCGCTGCGAGCTTTTCAAGGTCGTCATCGCTGATCCAGCCATTGTTCCACGCAAGTTCCTCGGGGCAGCAGACACGCAATCCCTGCCGGGCCTCGATCGTCTCGATGTAATTGGAGGCTTCGAGCAGCGACTGGTGCGTCCCGGTATCAAGCCAGGCATAACCGCGGCCAAGGCGCTCGAGGTGCAATGAGCCTTCGTCCAGGTAGAGCCGGTTGAGATCGGTGATCTCCAGTTCGCCACGGAGCGATGGTTTCAATGACGATGCGAGCGCGCTGACCCGGCCATCGTAGAAGTACAGGCCTGTCACGGCGTAGTTCGAGCGCGGCGCGACAGGCTTTTCTTCCAGGCCGACGACGCGACCCTCGGCATCGAATTCCGCGACGCCGTAGCGCTGCGGGTCCGATACCCAATATCCGAATACCGTGGCGCCGCTCGTGCGCGCATCGGCACGGCGCAGCATCGCGCCGAGGCCCGGGCCATGGAAAATGTTGTCGCCGAGCACGAGGCAGCTGGGTGCGCCGTCGAGAAAGCGTTCGCCGATCACAAACGCCTGTGCCAGCCCGTCCGGGCTCGGCTGCACGGCATACTCGATGCGCATGCCCCATTGCGAACCGTCGCCTAGCAGGTGCCGGAACAAGGCCTGCTCGTGCGGCGTGTTGATGATCAGCACGTCGCGGATGCCCGCCAGCATCAATACGCTGAGCGGGTAATAGATCATCGGCTTGTCGTAGACCGGCAGCAGTTGTTTGCTGATGGCCTGCGTGATCGGGTAGAGGCGCGTGCCCGAGCCGCCCGCGAGAACGATGCCCTTGCGCCCGGTCGTGCTCATGACTGGCCGATCCGTTCGAGGCGGTAACTTCCGTCCAGCACACGTGCAACCCAATCCTGATGGTCGAGATACCAGTCAACGGTGCGCATGATGCCTTCGTCGAAGGTCAGCGTCGGCCGCCAGCCGAGTTCATTGGCTATCTTCGATGCGTCGATCGCGTAGCGCCGGTCGTGACCCGGACGGTCGGCAACGTACGTGATCAGTGATTCGCGTGCACGGCCGCCGGCGAGCGGGCGCCGCGCGTCGAGCAAGGCACAGATGGTGCGGACGACTTCGATGTTCTCGCGCTCCGCATTGCCGCCGACGTTGTAGGTCTCGCCGACGCGACCAGCCTCGAGCACACGCTGGATCGCACTACAGTGGTCACCGACGAACAGCCAGTCGCGTACGTTGCGCCCATCGCCATAGACAGGCAGCGGTTCGCCGGCGAGCGCGCGCGCGATGATCAGGGGAATGAGTTTTTCGGGAAACTGGAACGGGCCGTAATTGTTTGAGCAATTGGTCGTGAGGACCGGCAGCCCGTAGGTATGGTGGAACGCGCGCACGAGGTGGTCGGAGGCCGCCTTCGATGCGGAGTACGGCGAATTCGGCGCGTACGGAGTGGTCTCCGTGAAGCTGCCGGTCTCGCCGAGCGAGCCGTAGACCTCGTCGGTGGAGACATGCAGGAAGCGGAAGGCATCGCGTCCGGGCGCCTGAAGCGAGCGCCAGTAATCGCGCGCCTGCTCGAGCAGCGACAGCGTGCCGACGACGTTGGTCTGCACGAATGCGGCCGGGCCGTCGATCGAGCGGTCGACGTGGCTCTCCGCGGCGAAATTCACGATCGCATCGGGCTGATGCTCGCGCAGCAAGCGTGCCACCAGGCCGGCATCGCCGATATCGCCCTGCACGAAGACGTGGCCCGGTTCGCCCTCGATAACGGACAACGTGTCGAGATTGCCCGCATAAGTGAGGGCATCGAGATTGACGATGCGGTGGCCGCGACGCACCGCATCGAGAACGAAGTTGCCACCGATGAAACCGGCGCCGCCGGTCACGAGCCAAGTAATCAAGGGGAAAACGCTCCTGCTGTATTCAGACCGGCGACCAGGGCGCAACGATCAGAACGGTATGTCGTCGTCGGCGAAGTCGCTGGGGAAGTCGTTGCCACGCGCAGGAGGGGCTTCGCCACGCGGCGCAGAGGCATTGCCGCCCTGCGGGCGCGGGGCACGGTCGCCGCCGCCGCGAAACTCGCCGCGAGCGCCGCCGGCACCCGCCCCGCCCTCACCGGCGCCGCCGAGCATCTGCATGTCGTCGGCGATGATGTCGGTGGTGTAGTGCTTCACGCCTTCCTTCTCGTAGGAGCCGTACTCGATGCGGCCCTCGATATAGACCTGTTTGCCCTTGCGCAGGTACTCGCCGGCGATCTCGCCGAGCTTCCCGAACAGCTTCACGCGGTGCCATTCGGTCTTTTCCTGGAAGTTTCCCTCGCGGTCCTTGCGGGACGACGTGGTGGCCAGGCTGAGGGTGGTGATCGCCATCCCGCCCTGCGTGTACTTGACCTCGGGATCGTTGCCCAGGTTGCCGACGAGAATGACCTTGTTGACGCCGCGTGCCATGGAAATTCCTTTGCTGGATCGTTAGGACGACCGACAGTGAATTATACCCGGCGGGCATCGTCGCTCGGCCGATGGCCCGTCGGGGCGTGGGAATTCTCCGATACCGGAGGTGCCCACCTATAATCGCCGCCCGCTTCGATATCCGCGAGCCCGCGCGATGCCCCCTCCCAACCTCGGCGAGATCCAGGCACTCGCGCAGGCCCCGATGTCATCGGTGGACACGCTGATCCGCGCCCGGCTCACCTCGGACGTGGTGCTGATCAACCAGGTGGCCGAGTACATCGTCGGGGCGGGCGGAAAGCGCCTGCGGCCGATGCTTCTCCTGCTGGCGGCCGGTGCGACGGGCGGTGCGGCGGCGATCGATGGTCGCGCGCACCAGCTGGCGGCCGTGGTGGAGTTCATCCACACCGCCACGCTGCTGCACGACGACGTGGTGGACGAGTCGGACCTTCGCCGCGGCCGGCGTACCGCGAACGCGGTCTGGGGCAACGCAGCAAGCGTGCTGGTCGGCGATTTCCTGTATTCGCGCAGCTTCCAGCTGATGGTCGAGCTGCAGCGCATGGACGTGATGGGGATCCTCGCGGACACCACCAACCGCATCGCCGAAGGCGAGGTGCTGCAGCTGCTGCACATCCGCAACCCGGACACCGACGAGGCGGCTTACCTGCGGGTGATCGAACGCAAGACGGCAGTACTGTTTGCTGCCGCGACGCGCCTAGGTGCCCTGCTGGCCGGTGCCGACACAGCCACCTGCGATGCGCTGGAAACCTTCGGGCTGGACCTGGGCTTCGCCTTCCAGATCGCC
>SCUY01000026.1 GCA_004322525.1 Lysobacter sp.
TCGCCCTTGGCGGCCACGTCGTCGCGGATGTCGTGGTAGGACAGCACGAGCAATGCCTTCGCCGGAAGGGGCAGCCACAGCCCGAGAAGCAGTGCCAATAGCAGGGTCATGCCGCGCATCAGAACCCCCACCGGTAGGATGCTTCGAATGCGATCCGGCGCTCACGCGCGCCGTCGTACACGGGGCGGGACCATGACACCCCGTAGTCGAACGTATGCCCCTGGGCCGGCCGCCATTCCTGCCAGTAGGCGATGGATGGCACCCAATGCGCGCCATAGCCCTGCTGCCAGTAGGGCCCTGCCTGCAGGTCGAGGCGCTGACGCAGGTGTCGCTCGTAGCGGCGCCAGATAATGTGGTCGAAGCGGATGCCGAGGGTCGTCATCGCATCGTGCGACGGATTGAAATAGGGCCGCGCGGCCGACGAAGCACGGCTGCTCCAACCCGAGGCAAGGGCATCGATGAGCAGGTGGGGAGCGCTGTACAGCCGTCGCCTTGCGAACACCGAGGCCTGGTCACGCACGTTGCCATCGCTGTAGCGCAGGCGCTTGACCTGCGCATCGACGGCAGCGAGGTCATTCGGAGTCCACGCGGCGGCGATCATCGCCGAGTCGGCATGCAAGCCGGAGCGACGTGCCTGCAACGAGGTGTCGATATCGTTTCCTGCCAGACCCGCACGTAGCGACCAGGCGTCGTCGAGCCGCCATTCTCCATCGAGCGTCCAGGCTGTGTCGCGCGGCGTACCGGCAGCGCCGTAGACCGCGGCACGCAGGCCGAGGCGGTCATGCCGGTAGTCGGCGCCGATGCCGGTGCGCCGGAAGCGCACGGTGTCGGGCTGGAACCGCGCGCTTACTTCATCCCCCAGCACGCCAAGGCGCCAACGCTGCCCCAGCAGCGGCGTCCATGCTTCAACGCCCAGGCGTCGATCGCGCAGACCGAAGGGTGAACTGCCGGCGCGTTCCGGGTCGTTACGCCCGGTCGTCCAGCCGATACGCCCCTGTGGACCCAGCCGAAGTGTGACTTCACGGCCAAGGCGCCGCACGTGGAGGTCATCGGGGAAACGGGTGCGCGCTGCACGATGCGCCTCCAGTGCCTCATCCACGCGTTGCAGGTCGAGCAGTGCGGTGACGCGGCCGAGCGCGGCATCACGATTGCGTGGGTCGAGCGTCAGTGCCATGTCATAGCGCTCGAGCGCGGCGGTCGGCTGCATCCGGCGGTTCAGCACTACGCCGAGCGCTGCCTGGGTGCCGGCATGGCGCGGGCCCGTGCGTGCGAGACCGTCGAGGATCGACTGTGCACGCACATGGTCGTGACCAAGCGAGATCATCAGTGCGCGGGTGATGTCAGCCTGGTAGCGATCCCAGTTCTCGTACCCGGCCTTGGCGCCGATACGTCGTGGCCAGGCCGGTTGCGACTGCACGAGTTGCTCGACCAGAGGCAGCGCGAGGTCGAAACGTTCCTGCTCCAGGTAGGCATAGGCGAGCAGGATGCGTGTGTCGACATCGCCCGGCTTGAGTGCCAGCGCCTTCTTCAGCGCGACTTCCGCTTCGGCGGGCCGGCGCAGTGCGAGCAGAGCATCACCAGCCGGACCATGCACGTAGGCGGGCAGGTCGGCATTCTCGCGCAGCAGGGCTTTGTATTCGGCGACAGTCTCCTCATACCGGCGCAGGCTGTTCAGCGCGACCAGCGAATCCATACGCAGGCGCGTCTGCTCCCAGCGGGTACGGTTGCCGCGCGTCTGCAGCGCTTTCACTGCAGCGAGCGCGTGAAGCATCTCCGCATCGCGATCTTCTTCACTTTGCGGATAGGTCATGCCCCAGCCAATGGCCCGGGCGACTTCATCTCCCTCGATGCGATCGCGCTGGAAATCGGCGAAATCGTGTGGCGAGGCGCGCAGCAACTCGGCCGCGCGGAAGGATGCACCGAGATCGGTAAGGGTGAGCGCACGCATCCTGTAGGCGACGTCATCGCGCGGGTCTGCCGATAGCAGGTGCTGGTAGATCCTGAGCGCCTCGATCCAGGCCTGCTGCTTGCGGTAACTCTCGGCTGTGGCCAGCAATCCATCGCGTACCGCGCGTGAAGTGACCTGTGGCAGTGCTGGCGCTTGACGTCGTGCCGCTGTGGTAGCCGGCGCACCAGCGAGCGGCAGTCCGCCCGGCGGTTCGTGGGCCTGGGCCAGCGCCGGCGAGCAGGCGACGGAGATGAGCAGAGCGAGCATGGAGGGTCTGGCAGATCGCACAGGGAGGAATCCGGAACGTGTGATGTCAGCGGCAGCGGACAGGCGCATCACTTTCACGGCGCCCACGTGACGACAACGTGGGCTGAACTGTGACGAACGTCTCTTGTGGTGTTCAGGAATATTAATCCAACAAAGGGATGTCATCGACCCTTATTAAAACTTCGCATAATGCCTATTATGTAATTTAATATATCGACCCATCGTGTGGGTAGAAGTCGCGAGCTTCCAATTGAAATAGTATCTCCGCTCCCCCGCCGGTAATATGCTCCCGGATGACCGCTCGCCTCCCCCGCCGCTTCGCGTCCACGATTCGCCTTCTGGCGTTTGTGCTGTTCGCGCTGGCGTTGCTGGTCCGGCCCATGGTTGATTCGGTGAGTGAACTGCATGAGTTCACCCATGGTGGGCACGGAAATATTGAGCGATCCATAGGGGGCGGGCAGAGCCCCTCCGCGTCCAAAGCGTCCACGGCCGAAGGGAAGCAGGCCTCCACGCTCCACAGCCTCCTCAACTTTGCTCATTGTTGTGGGACGACGATGGCCGCATTGCCCGCGACCGCGTTCCAACAGCTTTCCGAATTGCATGCCGATGCCCCCACTCATGTTCCTCAGGCGGCTCATCGCGTCACGCGCCTGATCAACCCGTTCCGTCCTCCGATTACGACCTGACCGCTGTGCGCCCGCACTGGGCGATTTCCGGTTTGCCATCCGTTTTCGGAGTGATCATCCATGTCTTTGCGACTCGCAGCGTGTGCTGCGTGGGTCGCCGTGCTGTGGGCGCCTGGCGTCCTGCAGGCCGCGCCGCCCGACTCATCACCCCTGCCCTCATCCGAACCGCAGTCCGCGGCCGGCCGCCAGGCGATCCCTTTGGCTCCGTTGCCGCTGCGCGAGGCGCTCCGAGCCGCGTGGGCACGTCACCCGGCCGCCATGTCCGTCTCCGCGCAAAAAGTAGCCGCCCGGGCGCGCCTAGATGCCGCCGGCCGACCCCTGTACAACCCCGGTGTCGAAGTTGCGGTGGACAAGCAGGGGCCGGATACCAGCGTCACGGGTGGCCTGAGCCTTACCCTCGACTGGCACGACAAACGCGGTGCCCGCCGCGATGCCGCGGCCGCGCGATTGACGCAGGTGGAGGCGACCGCTCGGCGGATCCAGCGCGATTTCGTGCGCCAGTGGTTCGCCAGTTGGGCCGATCTGCAAACTGCGCGCCAGCGCGTGGCCACGGGTGAGCGTCGGCTTGCGCTCGTCACACGATTTGTCGAAGTCGCGCGTCGTCAGTTCGTTGCGCAGGATATCTCGGGCCTCGAACGAGACTTCGCGCAGCTCGCACTAGATGAGGCGCGCGCCGAGCAGTCCCGCCTGCTCGCCGAGGTGGCCGAAGCCGAGGCCCGGTTCCGCAGCGTGGGCGGAGACCCGACGACCGTGTCCATTGCCTCGCTTCCCACCAACCAACTGCCGAGGCAGACCGTTCAGCTGGGCGACGTCGAGCTGCTGCCGGACCTCCAGGTTGCCAAGGCGGCGGCGCTCGCAGCCGAGCGCGACGTCACAGTCGCGGAGCGCAACCGGCGAGGTGATCCGACCGTCGCGGTTCGCGCGGGCCGGATCGATCTCGACGGGTTGCAGGACAACGTACTCGGCGCATCGGTCAGTATTCCGCTGTTCGTTCGAAACACCTATCGCGCCGAAGTCACCGCCGCGCAAGCTGATGCGCAGGCGGCCGGCGCGGATGCCGCGCGCATCCGCCTCGAACTGGAGGCCGAACGTATGCGGGCTGTCAGCACCTACGCCGCGACGCGGGACACCTGGGCACGGTGGGAGGCCAGTCGCGGAACGGATGTCGATCGACGAACCAACCTGCTCGAGCGCCTCTTGCGCGAAGGCGAACTCTCGCCCTCGGACTACCTAGTGCAACTGCGACAGACGCTGGACACCCAACTCGCCGGTGCCGAACTCGAGGCGCGCGTCTGGCGTGCTTGGACCGACTATCTCGCCGCCACCGGCCAGCTTGAACGCTGGGCTGGCCTGGAGGCCACGCCATGAGGCTTCATCCAATGATGCGATTCCCCACGCTGCCGCTTGTTCTGGCTATGACCGTGGCGCTCGGCGCCTGCAATAAAGACACAGATCCGGCGGAAGCTGCCGCGGCGCCAACCACGGTTGCTGAGCCGGTTGAGGTGGCCTCTGCGGCACTGAAACTCAATCCCGCTGCCGCGCAGGCCGCTGGCATCAAGCTTGAAACCGTGCGCCCCTCCTCACTCAGCGAACAGCTACGCGCGCCGGGCGAAGTGCTCGACAGCTCCTACAACACCACGCTCATCACACCACGCGTCGAATCTCTGATCGTGCGTCGCCACGCCAGGCTCGGCGACGAGGTGCGCGCCGGCGCGCCGCTGGTGACGCTCGCAAGCGTTGCTGTCTCGGACGCTCAGGCCGACCTGCGGATTGCCGAACAGGAATACCGCCGCATGGCCGCGCTTGGTCCTGAAGCCGTCGCCGGCCGTCGCATCATGGAGGCGCGTGTGGCGCTCGACCGCGCACGCGCCAAGGCGCAGGCCTACGGCTTGCCCGGAACCGCGACCGGCACTGTCAATGGCCAGTTCACGCTAAGCGCACCGCATGCTGGCCGCATCACCGAGGACAGCTTTGTCGTCGGTGAGCGTGTCGAGCCCGGAAAGCCGCTGTACCGTCTCGTCGAGGAGTCCACCGTGTGGGTCGATGCCCGGCTGCCTGCAGGCATTGTGGCGCGCATCGAATCCGGCCGCCCCGCGACCGTCGTCTTCAACGGCCAGCGCATTCCCGGTACCGTGCTGCTCAGCGCGCACCGCACCTCCGATACCACGCGCAATACGTCCATCCGTGTCGAAGTGCCTAACAAGGGCGACACGCTGCACGGCGGCGATTTCGTCGAGGTCTTCTTCGACGCCGGCTCGAACGCAAGCGTGGACAAC
>SCUY01000178.1 GCA_004322525.1 Lysobacter sp.
CTGTCCGACGCTTCCAAGCGCCGCCTGTACGACCAGCATGGTCACGCTGCATTCGAACACGGAATGGGCAGTGGCGGCGGGCCTGGCTACGCGGACATGGGCGATATCTTCGGCGATATCTTCGGCAACATCTTCGGTGGCGCGGGCGGTGGCCGCGGCCCGCGCCGTGGCGCCGACATCGGCTATGTGATGGAGCTGTCGCTGGAAGAGGCAGTCGGTGGTGTCGAGAAGCAGATCGAGATCCCCACGCTCGACGAATGCGACACCTGCGACGGCAGCGGCTCATCGGACGGCAAGCTCGAGACCTGCGGAACATGCCAGGGCCGCGGGCAGGTACGGTTCCAGCGCGGCATCTTCTCGATGCAGCAGGGCTGCCCGCATTGCGGTGGCCGCGGCAAGATCATTGCCTCGCCCTGTGGGGATTGCCACGGGCAGGGGCGCATCGAACGCACCAAGACCCTGCAGGTGAAGATACCCTCGGGGGTCGACAGCGGCGATCGCATCCGCCTGCAGGGCGAGGGCGAGGCTGGCCCTGCCGGCGCGCCTCCGGGCGATCTCTATGTCGATGTGCGCGTACGCGAGCACGACATCTTCCAACGCGACGGTGACGACCTGCACTGCGAAGTGCCAATCCGCATCTCGCAGGCTGCGCTTGGGGACACGATCCGCGTGCCGACACTGGGCGGAGAAGTGGAACTGCGTATTCCCATGGAAACGCAATCGGGCAAGATGTTCCGGCTTCGCGGGAAGGGCGTGCGCTCCGTGCGCAGCCGGTCTGAAGGCGATCTCTACTGCCGCGTTGTGGTGGAAACCCCGGTGAACCTGACTGCCGAGCAGCGCGAACTGCTGGAGCAGTTCGAAGCGACGTTCGTCGGTGAAACGGCGTCGCGGCGGCATTCGCCGCGGTCTTCCACTTTCATCGATGGCGTCAAGGGTTTCTGGGAGCGGATGACGGGTTGACTGCTCATGGAACACGTAGACGTATTTGCCTGCGCCGCGCGGGTCCCGGTCCGCATCTCCGTTTTCCTCCGCTAGGGCAGGTGCTTGTGGCGACCGCAAGCCGTCGATAGCCTGCGCGCATGACCACTGCCACGCGACTGCTGATTCACGGTGCCACCGGCCGCATGGGGGAGGCGGTGCTGCGACTTGCAGACGAGGCGCCCGACATGCGCGTCGTTTGCGCGGTTGCGCGCCAGATACCGACTCCGGCCATGGCAGATGGCATCGCCTGGGTCGCGGCCGATGCGCTGGATGACGCACCTGACTACGACATCGCCATCGACTTCAGCCTTCCCGAGGGTTTTGATCGTGTGCTCGACGTCTGCACCGCACGTGGCCGCCCGCTGGTGTCCGGCACGACGGGGCTGTCGAAAGCCCAGCAGCAGGCCCTGGAACGGCATGCCCTGCGTATTCCCGTTGTCTGGGCAGCCAACTTCAGCCTCGGCGTGGCTGTCTTGTCCGACCTGGTGGAGCGTGCCGCCAGCCTGCTGTCCGGCTGGGACTGCGATATCGTCGAGTCCCATCACATCCATAAGAAGGACGCGCCTTCCGGCACCGCACTGGCCCTTGGCGGGTGCGCGGAACAGGGCGGGGCGGCTCCACGCTATGCCTCGCTGCGCGCGGGCGACATCATCGGCGAGCATCTGGTCCAGTTCGCCACCGCCGGCGAGCGGATCGAACTGGTACACCGTGCGACCAACCGGGATATCTTCGCGCGCGGCGCATTGCA
>SCUY01000179.1 GCA_004322525.1 Lysobacter sp.
TCAACATCTTCGGCGGCATCGTCCGCTGCGACATGATCGCCGAGGGCATCATCGCGGCGGTCAAGGAAGTGGACGTCAAGGTGCCGGTGATCGTGCGCCTGGAGGGCACGAACGTCGAGGCGGGCAAGGAGTTGCTGAAGAACTCCGGCCTCGCGATCACTGCCGCCGACGACATCAACGATGGCGCGAAGAAGGCCGTCGCGGCCGTGAAGCAGGCTGCCTAACAGACGACGCGGCGCCGCGCACCCAGCCCCTGCGAGTCAAGGAGGCGGGGCTTGTGGGGGCATGCCCACGGCGGACGACAGCACCACCGTCGCCCGATGCAGCCGAAGCCGCGAAAACACGCATTCGAAGGACCCACCAAATGTCCGTTCTAATCAATCGCAACACCCGGGTCATCGTGCAGGGCTTCACCGGCTCGCAGGGAACCTTCCACGCGCAGCAGATGGTCGAGTACGGCACGAAGGTCGTCGGCGGCGTGACGCCCGGCAAAGGCGGCACCGAGCACATCGGCCTGCCGGTGTTCAACACCGTGCGCGAAGCGGTGGATGCCACCGGTGCCGATGCATCGGTGATCTACGTGCCGCCGCCGTTCGCAGCCGATGCGATCCTCGAGGCCGCCGACGCCGGCATCCGCGTGATCGTCTGCATCACCGAGGGCATTCCGGTGCTCGACATGCTGCGCGTCAAGAACACCCTCAAGGGCTACGACGACGTGGTGCTGGTCGGCCCCAACTGCCCGGGCGTGATCACGCCGGGCGAGTGCAAGATCGGGATCATGCCGGGTCACATCCACATGCCGGGCACGATCGGCATCGTGTCGCGTTCGGGCACGCTGACATACGAAGCGGTCAAGCAGACCACCGACGTCGGCCTCGGCCAGTCGACCTGCATCGGCATCGGCGGCGACCCGATCAATGGCACCAACTTCATCGATGCGTTGAAGTGGTTCCAGGACGATCCGCAGACCGAGGGCATCATCATGGTCGGCGAGATCGGCGGCAGCGCCGAAGAGGAAGCGGCCGAGTTCATCAGCCGGTACGTGACCAAGCCGGTCGTCGGCTTCATCGCCGGGGCGTCGGCGCCGAAGGGCAAGCGCATGGGCCATGCCGGTGCGATCGCGTCGGGCGGCTCGGGCACGGCGGAAGGCAAGTTCGCAGCGCTGGAGAAGGCGGGCGTCACCACGGTGAAGTCCCCGGGCGATCTGGGTGCGGCGATCGCCAAGCGGCTCGCGGGCTGATCGTTCGGCTCATCGCGTAGCTGGGAGGCCGCCTTCGGGCGGCCTTCTTGTTGGTGCATACCCTGCATCCGGTGCGACGGTCGGCTTGGCGGCTATCGAGCGAAATTACCAAATCTTGTGTTGACGGATCTTCAAGACCCGCATATGTTGTGTCCATCGAAGGTGCCGTGCCCGCCCGGGCCGGCTTAAAAGGGAATCCGGTTCGAAGCCGGAACTGCCCCGCAGCGGTAGGTGGAAACGACCCGCGTCATTGGCACTGGCCTCGTTGGCTGGGAAGCGACGCGCAGTAGGTCGGCGGTTCGTCCGTCGTCGTCCACAAGTCCGAAGACCTGCCTCGATCGGTGGCCGCGTGCCGCCGCTTGGCCAGGCGTCCTCGTGGGAGGGACGGGTCGGTTCGCGGACATCCGTTCGCCGCCCTCCGTGTCGTCCATGTCGATGCCGGCTCGCCCGAGGGGGCGGGGGCCGGTGTCCGCGAGCCTGCGTGCGCCGCTTTCGCTTTCTCTCCATCGACGACGGAGAGGAAACATGACCACCGAAACACTCGCCACGCACGCAACACCCGTCAGCAGCACCGACGACGGACAGACGGGCTTTTCCCTGACCCCGCCGCACGCACCGGCCACCATGACCGTGACCAAGCGCGACGGCCGCCGCGAGCCGGTCGATGTCGGCAAGATCGTGCGCGCCGTGCAGCGCTGCGCGGCCGGGCTCGACGACATCGACCCGATGCGCGTCGCGCTCAAGACCATCGGCGGCATCTTCGACGGCGCGACCACGCGCGAACTCGACGAGCTGTCGATCCACACCGCCGCGGCTTTCACCGCCGAGGAGCCGCAGTACTCGCGCCTCGCCGCGCGACTGCTGGGCGCCTACATCGACAAGGAAGTCGCCGGGCTCGGCGTGTATTCGTTCTCGCAGTCGATCCTGCTCGGGCATGACCTCGGCCTGATCAACGAACGCGTGCGCGAGTGCGTCGAAGCGAACGCGCGAAAGTTCAATGACGCGATCGATGCGTCGAACACGCAGCGTTTCGAGTACTTCGGCCTGCGCACGCTGTACGACCGCTATCTGCTCAAGCATCCGCACAAGCGGCACGTGATCGAGACGCCGCAGCACTTCTTCATGCGCATCGCCGTCGCGCTCACCGACAGCCCCGCAGGCGCGCTGCAGCTTTACCGGCTGATGGCCACGCTCGACTACCTGCCCAGCTCGCCGACACTGTTCAATTCGGGCACGCGGCACGAGCAGTTGTCGTCGTGCTTCCTGCTGGATTCGCCGCAGGATTCGCTCACCGACATCTACGCCCGCTACGGCGACGTCGCGCAACTATCGAAATTCTCCGGCGGCATCGGCCAGGCTTACCATCGCGTGCGCTCGCGCGGCTCGCTGATCCGTTCCACCAACGGGCGCAGCAACGGCATCGTGCCGTGGCTGAAGACGCTCGACGCCTCCGTCGCCGCGGTGAACCAGGGCGGCAAGCGCAAGGGTGCGGCCTGCATCTATCTCGAGACCTGGCATGCGGACATCGAGGAGTTCCTCGAGCTGCGCGACAACACCGGGGACGAGGCGCGCCGCACGCACAACCTCAATCTCGCGAACTGGATTTCCGATCTCTTCATGCGTCGCGTGGAAGCCGACGGCGACTGGTCGCTGTTCGATCCGAAAGCGGTACCGGAGCTGCCCGACCTATGGGGTGACGCGTTCGAGCGTGCCTATATGCAGGCCGAGCAGCAGGGCCTCGCGATACGCACGGTCAAGGCTCGCGACCTGTATGCGCGGATGATGAAAGTGCTCGGCGAAACCGGGAATGGCTGGATGACATTCAAGGATGCTTCCAACCGCACCTGCAACCAGGTGGGCCCGGGCCGCACGGTGCATCTGTCGAACCTGTGCACGGAGATTCTCGAAGTCACCAGCGCGGATGAAACCGCGGTCTGCAATCTGGGCTCGATCAACCTCGCGCAGCACGTCGGTGACGATGGATTCGACTTCGACAAACTCGCCGAGACCGTGCGCGTAGCGGTGCGTCAGCTCGACCGCGTGATCGACTTCAACTTCTATCCGATCGAATCGGCACGCCGCTCCAACCTGCGCTGGCGCCCGGTCGGGCTCGGCGTGATGGGCCTGCAGGACGTCTTCTTCAAGCTGCGGCTGCCGTTCGACTCCGCCGAGGCCCTGGCGCTGTCCACCCGTATCGCCGAATGCATCTATCTGCACGCGCTGGACGCATCATGCGAATTGGCGGAACAGCATGGCGCGCATCCGGCGTTCGCGGAGACGCGCGCAGGAAACGGCGAACTGCAGTTCGACCTGTGGGGCGTGACGCCGACGCAGCCTGCGGCGTGGGCTGCGCTGAAGCAGCGCATCACGACGCACGGCCTGCGCAATTCGCTGCTCATCGCCATCGCGCCCACCGCGACCATCGCCTCGATCGCCGGCTGCTACGAATGCATCGAGCCGCAGGTGTCGAACCTGTTCAAGCGCGAGACGCTCTCGGGTGACTTCGTGCAGGTCAACCGTTACCTCGTCGACGAGCTGAAGAAGCTCGGCCTGTGGACGCAGGCGATCCGCGATGCGATCAAGCTTGGCGACGGTTCGGTCCAGTCGATCGATGCGATTCCGTCGACGTTGCGCGAGGTCTACCGCACCGCGTGGGAGCTGCCGCAGAAGGCGCTGATCGACCTCGCCGCCGCGCGTGGCGCGTACATCGACCAGTCGCAGTCGCTGAATCTTTTCATGGAGAGCCCGGTCATCGGGCCGCTGTCGTCGATGTACATGTACGCCTGGAAGTCGGGCCTGAAGACGACGTACTACCTGCGTTCACGCCCGGCCACGCGCATCGCCAAGGCGACGGTGAGCATCGCAACGCCACAGGCGGCGATCGCCTGCTCGCTGGAGAATCCCGAAGCCTGCGAGGCCTGCCAGTGAGGCCGTCGCGCGCAGTGGCGCTGCGGGCGATGTCGGCTTGCATTGCGTCGCGATGCGGACGCGCGGCGACGACAGGCCTCGTCCCTGCCGCCGTCCGGTACAGCCGACCTCGCATCGTCGACTGACACGACACCTCACGCAGGGGCGCCTGGCGACGGCAGGAGCCATCCATGGGCGCCATGACTTCTCGCGACGGACCGCGATAACCGATGCATCGCAGGATGCACGCCGGCGCCCCTGCACTTTCTTCCACGACGGCGATCGGCCCACCGCCCGCCGCCATCGCATCCGGACCCGACCATGACCACAGCACGCCTGCTCGACCCCGGCTTCGCCCTCACCCTGCGGCCGATGCGCTATCCCACCTTCTACGATATGTATCGCGATGCGGTGCGCAACACATGGACGGTGGAAGAGATCGACTTCGGCATCGATGTCAACGACCTGCGCGACAAGCTCACGCCTGCCGACCGCCACCTCGTCGAACGCCTCGTCGCCTTCTTCGCGACCGGTGATTCCATCGTGTCGAACAACCTCGTGCTGAACCTGTACCAGCACATCAACGCGCCCGAGGCGCGCATGTACCTGTCGCGACAGCTCTACGAAGAAGCGTTGCATGTGCAGTTCTACCTGACGCTGCTGGACGCCTACGTGCCCGACACCGAGCGTCGCGAGGCAGCCTTCGATGCCATCGAGACCGTTCCGTCCATCCGCGCGAAAGCGGATTTCTGCTTCCGCTGGATGGATTCGATCCAGCAGTTGCAGCGGCTCGATACGCGCGAGCAGCGCCGCACCTTCCTGCTCAACCTGATCTGCTTCGCCTGCTGCATCGAGGGCCTGTTCTTCTTCGCCGCCTTCGCCTATGTCTGGTTCCTGCGCTCGCGCGGACTGCTGCCCGGGCTCGCGGCCGGCACCAACTGGGTGTTCCGCGACGAGTCGGGGCACATGGCTTTTGCGCTGGAGGTGATCGGCACCGTGCGCGACGAGGAACCCGACCTGTTCGATCTCGCAATGCAGAACGATGTGCGCGCGATGCTGCGCGAGGCCGTCGACGTCGAAGCGGCCTTCGCGCACGACGTGCTGTCCGGCGGGGTCAACGGCCTGTCGCCGCGCGAAATGCGCGAGTACCTGCAGTACGTGGCGGATCTGCGGCTGCAGTCGCTGGGGCTCGCGCCGGAGTTCGGCAGCCGCAATCCGTTCGCCTTCATGGACCTGCAGGACGTGCAGGAACTCACCAACTTCTTCGAACGCAGGGTTTCGGCCTACCAGGTCGGCGTGAGCGGGCAGGTCGCCTTCGATGCCGCCTTCTGACGCACCACGCGAGGTGCGGCTGTGGGAGATCGTCTTTCCCGATCACGCGAATCACCTCGGCACGCTGTTCGACGGACAGGCGCTCGCCTGGATGGACAAGGCGGCGTTCGTCGCCGCCACGCGCTACGCACGACGCACCGTGGTGACCGCGCGCTCGGAGTCGGTGGACTTTCACGTACCCGTGCGACAGGGCCAACTGGTCGAGCTGGTCGCGAGCGTGGTCGAGGTGGGCCGCAGTTCGATGCGCGTTGAGGTCGAACTGAATACCGAGGATCCGCATGCCGGCACGCGCCATCTCTGCACGCGCGGCCATTTCGTGATGATCGCGCTGGACGCGAATGGGCACCCGGTACCCGTCGAACCACCCGATGACGGGATATCGGCTGGCGACGCGTAAAATCGGGGTTCCGCAAAGGAGCGCCCATGAGTCTTCGCATCGCACTCGCGCAATTCGATTTCCCCGTGGGCGACGTCATGGGCAATGCGCAACGTATCGAGGCCTGCATCGCGCACGCGCGCGACACGCTGGGCGCACGGCTGGTGGTGTTCCCGGAGTTGGCGCTGAGCGGCTACTCCCCGGAAGACCTGCTGTTGCGGCCGGCTTTCCTTGCCGATTGCCAGCGCGTGCTCGATGCCATCGCGGTGTCCACGCGCGGCATCGTCGCGGTAGTCGGCTGGCCGGAGAGCGCGGGGCCGGTCGTCTACAACTCGGCAAGCGTGCTGCGCGACGGTCGCATCGAGCGCACCTATCGCAAACGCGAACTGCCGAACTACGCGGTGTTCGACGAGCGCCGCTATTTCTCGGTCGATCCCGACGGCGGCGACTGCGTGGTCGAAGTCGAAGGCGTGCAGGTCGGCATCGTCATCTGCGAAGACCTGTGGTTTCCCGAGCCGATCGCATCGACCGTCGCGGCGGGCGCGGAACTGGTCATAGTGCCGAACGCTTCCCCATTCGAGCATGACAAGCATGCGATGCGCGATGCCCTGCTCGCCGATCGCATCGCGGAAACCGGGGTCGGCATTGCCTATCTGAACGTGGTGGGTGGACAGGACCACGTGGTGTTCGACGGCGCGTCGGTAGTGGGGGACGGTGACGGGCGGGTGCATGGCGCGGCGGTGGCTTTCGATGACGCCTGGCTCGTCGTCGATTTCGATGCGTCAAGCCGCCGTTTCGTGCCGGTGGCCTGGCCGGCGGAGCAGGACGAAGGACGTGAGTCCCTCACCTGGCGCGCGCTGGTGCGCGGAACACGCGACTACTGCCGCAAGAACGGCTTCGAAAAAGTCTGGCTGGGGCTGTCGGGCGGCATCGACTCGGCGCTGGTGCTGGCGATCGCGGTGGACGCGCTGGGCGCCGACAACGTGACCGCGGTGCGGCTGCCGTCGCGCTACACGGCCGATATGTCGAACGACCTCGCCGCCGAGCAGTGCGAGCGGCAGGGCGTGAAACTGTTGACGCTGCCGATCGAGAAGCCGTTCGAAGGCTTCCTCGACACGCTCGCGGAAACATTTGCGGGGCGCGCCGTGGATACGACGGAAGAAAACCTGCAGTCGCGCATCCGCGGCGCGATGCTGATGGCGCTGTCGAACAAGTTCGGGGGGCTGCTGCTCACCACCGGCAACAAGAGCGAATACGCGGTCGGTTACGCGACGATCTACGGCGACATGGCCGGCGGCTACGCGCCGATCAAGGATGTGTACAAGACCGATGTCTTCCGCCTCGCGCGCTGGTGCAATACGGCGCTCGGCGCGGTGATCCCCGACGGGGTCATCGCGCGGCCACCCTCGGCCGAACTGCGCGAGAACCAGAAGGACCAGGACTCGCTGCCGCCGTATGACGTGCTTGATGGGATCCTTCAGCGCCATGTGGACGCAGAACAATCACGCGACGAGATTGTCGACGCGGGATTCGATGCCGCGACTGTTGAACAGGTACTGCGGCTGGTGCGCATCTCCGAGTGGAAACGGCACCAGGCTGCCCCGGGGCCGAAGGTCTCGCGTCGCGCCTTCGGCCGTGAGCGGCGTTATCCCATCAGCAATGGCTACCGATA
>SCUY01000180.1 GCA_004322525.1 Lysobacter sp.
CCGCAGGACGAGGTCGGGGGGCTGATGAAGCTGTTCACGGGCGCCCTGGAACGCGAGGTCGATGAACTCGACCGGCGGCAGGTCCGCCTTCGCTTCATCGGCGATCAAAGCCGCTTCGGTGAATCGATCCGTCACCGGATGGCAGAGGCGCAGGCCCGCACCTCGCACCATTCCCGCCTGCATCTCACCATCGCCGTCAGCTACGGCGGGCGCTGGGACCTCGCGCAGGCGGCACGTTCGCTGGCCGAAGACGTCGCCGCCGGCCGGCTCGCCGCCGAGGCCATCGACGAAGAGGCTGTCGGCGCCCGGCTCGCCCTCGCCGACCTGACGCCGCCCGATCTGTTCATCCGCACCGGCGGCGAATTACGCATCAGCAATTTTCTGCTCTGGCAGCTGGCGTATACGGAACTGTGGTTCACCGATTTGTTGTGGCCGGACGTGGATGCGGCGACACTTCAGGCTGCGCTGGACGACTTCGCGCGCCGTGAACGCCGTTTCGGCCTGACCGGAGCGCAGGTCGCCGGCCCCCACGAGACGTCCGAATGACCCGTACCCGCGTTGCCGCCGCTCTGGTGATGACCCCCGTCGCGATCGCGGCGATCCTGCTCCTTCCAACCCCGTGGATGATGGTGGCCGCGGCCGTGGTGTTCCTGGCGGGCCTGTGGGAATGGTTCGAACTGGCCGATATCGAAGACACCCTCGCCCGGACGGTGCTGCTGGTGGCGAACCTCGGCCTGATGGTCGCGATCGTCTGGGCTTCGCGCTCGAACGAGGGCGGCACGCTCGTGCTCTACAAGGTCGCGTCGGTGATCGGCATTCTCTGGTGGCTGCTTGCGCTGCTCTGGCTCGGGCGCTTCGATTTCGGCAGCCACCACGAGGGCTGGGCCCGCGCACTCAAGCTCGCCGCGGGCACCCTGGCCGTGGTTCCCGCCTGGTGCGCGCTCACCTGGCTGCATGCGGAGTCCGAAAATGGCCACCGCTGGCTGCTGACCGCGCTGGCCGCGGTCTGGGCGGCCGATACCGGGGCCTACTTCGCCGGGCGCTACCTCGGCCGACACAAACTCGCGCCACGGGTGAGCCCCAACAAGACGATCGAAGGGATGCTGGGTGGCGTGGTGGCCGGTACGGCTGTCGCGCTCGGTTTCGCGACGTACGCCGGCGCACCTGCGCACGACCTGCCGAAAGTCGCGCTGGTCGCCGCGGCGGCGATCCTCGTCTCAGTCATCGGCGACCTGTTCGAGAGCCTGCTCAAACGGCATGCGGGGAAAAAAGACTCCGGCTCGCTGATCCCGGGCCATGGCGGCGTGCTCGACCGCATCGACGCCGTGCTCGCCGCGCTGCCGGTGTTCGCGCTTGGCAAAGGGCTGCTGGGCCTGTGATGCGTCGTGTCGCCGTGCTGGGCGCTACGGGATCGATCGGCGCATCGGCACTGGATGTCATCGCCCGTCATCCCGATCGGCTGCAGGCAACGATACTCGCGGCGGGCCGCAACGTGGACGCCCTGATCGCGCTGTGCCGGCAACATCGGCCGCTACACGCGCTGATCGCCGATCCCGACGGCTACGACCGGCTGCGCAGTGGCCTGCGGGATGCCGGGCTACCGACACAGGCGCATGCCGGCATGGAGGCCATGGACGCGCTGGCTGGTAGCGACGCCTGCGATGTCGTGGTGGCCGCGATCGTCGGCGCCGCCGGGCTGGCCTCGACCCTCGCCGCCGCGCGCGCCGGCAAACGCATCGCCCTGGCCAACAAGGAATCGCTGGTCATGGCGGGTGCCCTGGTGATGGAAGCCGCCCGCGCCGGGGGAGCGTGCATCGTCCCGGTCGACAGCGAACACAATGCGATCTTCCAGTGCCTGCCGCCGCTCGACGGCCGCGGCGGCCGTGACCATCGCGGCTTGCGCCGCCTCGTCCTTACCGCGTCGGGCGGCCCATTCCGTGGCCGCAGTCGCGAGTCGCTGGCCAGCGTCACGCCCGCGCAGGCCATCGCCCACCCACGCTGGGCGATGGGCCCGAAGATCTCCGTCGATTCGGCCACCCTGATGAACAAAGGCCTGGAAGTCATCGAGGCCCACCACCTTTTCGGCGTCGACGCGGCGCGGATCGACGTGCTCGTGCATCCCCAGAGCCTGGTGCATTCGCTGGTCGAATTCGTGGACGGCTCGACGCTCGCACAGCTCGGCCTGCCCGATATGCGCACCGCGCTGGCGGTGGGCCTGGGCTGGCCGGAGCGGATCGAATCGGGTGTCAGCGGGCTGGACCTGGTCGCGCAGGGCGGGCGGCTGGACTTCGAGCCTCCCGATACCGACGCCTTCCCGTGCCTGCGCCTCGCCTACCAGGCACTGGACGCCGGGCATGGCGCGCCGGCCGCCCTGAATGCGGCCAACGAGGAGGCGGTCGCCGCTTTCCTCGGTGGCCGGACAGGTTTTCTGGATATCGCGGCGCTGGTGGAATCCGCGCTGTCGACACATCACAGTGACGGCAGCGACCTCGACGCCCTGCAACGCGCTGACGCGGCAGCCCGCGCCCACGTGCAGCAACGCATCCGGCAGGCGGCATGAACATCGTGTCCGTGGCGCATGCCAGCAGGAACCTGTCGCACGCACCGTGGTCCATGACCGGGCCGGGATCGCCGGCCCACGGAGGCGCGCATGGCTGAATTCATCGGTTCGGTCTGGTGGCTGGTGGTCAGCCTGGGCGTGCTGGTCACGTTCCACGAGTTCGGCCACTACTGGGTCGCGCGGCGCTTTGGTGTTCGCGTGCTGAGGTTCTCGGTCGGCTTCGGAAAGCCCCTGTGGACGCGGCGCGGACGCGACGGCACCGAATACGTGGTCGCGGCGATACCGCTCGGTGGCTACGTGAAGATGCTCGACGAACGCGAGGCCGATGTTCCGGCGGAGCAACTGGGCGAGGCATTCAACCGGAAGCCTGTGCTGCAGCGGATGGCGATCGTGCTGGCCGGCCCGGTCGCCAACCTGCTGCTGTGCGTGGCGCTGCTCTGGGGCATGTTCGTGATCGGACGCCCCGATTACGTGCCGCAGATCGGACGCGTTGACGGGCTCGCCGCGGCAGCACATCTGCGCGCGGGTGACCTCATCGTGTCGGTGGGCGAGCGTCCCACCCCGACATGGAGTGAAGCGGAACTGGCACTGGTTCCGGCGGCGCTGGATCGCCGCGATGTCGCTGTCGTCGTACAGGCGCCGGACGGCCGGACCGAGACCCGGCAGCTGCGTCTTTCGCAATTGCCCACCACCATCGATGAGCTGCGCGCGACCGAGGCGATCGGGCTGCTGCCACGCCATCGCGTGGTCGAGCCACGCGTTGGTGAAGTACGCAAAGGGTTTCCCGCCGATGGGGTGCTGCAGGTCGGCGACCTGATCACCGCGATCGACGGGCAGCCCGTGCAGGCCTGGGAAGATGTCGCTCCCCTCGTCGAGGCACTCGGCCGCCGCGGCGGCTCGGCGATGGTCGAAGTCCAGCGCGACGGTGCGCGGCTCGCGCTGGAACTCGCGCCGGTCCTGCGCAAGGAGACCACGGGCGAACGCTGGTTGCTGGGCGCCGGTCTGGGCCGTGTCGTACAGCCCGAACCCGATGCGCTGCTTCGCTTTGGGCCGGTCGATGCCGTGCCGGCTGCGATCGCCGAAGCCGCGCACCAGGCGCATGAACTGGTGGCGATGATCGGTCGCGCCGTCAGTGGCCGGGTCGAACTGCGCAATACGGTCGCCGGCCCGATTACCATTGCGCGGGCGGCCAATGCCTACGCCTCGCATGGCGCGGCCTGGTATCTGTCGATGCTCGCCATGCTCTCCCTGAGCCTGGGGATCCTGAACCTGCTCCCCATCCCGATCTTGGATGGGGGTCACCTGCTGTATTACCTTATCGAGTTGGTGAAAGGCCGCCCGTTGAGTGAACGCGCCATGGCCGCCGGCCAGTTCGTCGGCCTGGCGCTCATTGCCAGCCTGATGGGGCTGGCGTTCTACAACGACATCGTGAACAACCTGGTGCGCTGAAAACCGCCGCCTTCCACCCCGCCGCCCGCTGCTCCTGCGGCGCTCCCGCTCCAATTCGGACCGATCCAACCGGACGTGATGATGACGCGACCCCTGCCCCGCCGCCTGCTTGCCCTCGCCCTCGCTTCCGCGATCGCTGCGGCGCCGCTCGTCCCCGCCCTGGCCGAAGCCTTCACCCCGTTCGCGGTCAGCGACATCCGGGTTGACGGCCTACAGCGCATTTCCGCCGGCACGGTATTCACCTATCTGCCGATCGAGCGCGGCGACACCGTCGACTCCGCGCGCGTCGCCGATGCGATCCGCGCGCTGTACAAGACCGGCTTCTTCGAGGACATCCGTGTCGATCGTCAGGGCGACATCCTGGTGCTCGCGGTCACCGAACGCCCGGCGATCAACAAGCTGACGATCACCGGCAACAAGGACATCAAGACCGAGGATCTGACCAAGGGCCTGAGCGACATCGGCCTGGCCGAGGGCAATACATTCGACCGCCTCGCTCTCGACCGGGTCACCCAGGAGTTGACGCGCCAGTACAACAACCGCGGCAAGTACAACGTCGAGATCACGCCATCGGTCGCCAAACTCGATCGCAACCGTGTCGATGTCACGATCGCGGTGAAGGAAGGCAAGGCGGCGAAGATCCGCCACATCAACCTGGTCGGCAACGAAAAGTTCGGCGAAAAAGACATCCGCGATGCCTGGGAATCGCGCGAGAGCAACTGGCTCAGCTGGTACCGCCGCGATGACCAGTATTCGCGCGAAAAGCTGTCGGGCGACCTCGAAAAGCTGAACGCCTACTACCTTGATCGCGGCTATGTCGACTTCAGCGTCGACACCACGCAGGTGGCGATCAGCCCCGACCGTCGCAATATGTTCATCACCGCTGGCCTGACCGAAGGCGAGCAGTACAAGGTCGCGAAGGTGCAGGTAGCGGGTGACACCGTGCTGCCGAAGGAGGAGGTCGAGAAGCGCGTGCTCGTCAAGGAAGGCCAGATCTTCTCGCGCCGCCTGCTCGAGTACAGCTCCGACGCCATCACCGCGAGCCTTGGCAACATCGGCTATGCCTCCGCGCAGGTGAATGTCGTCCCCGACATCCACCGCGAAGACAAGACCGTCGATATCACGCTGCAGGTCGTTCCCGGCCCGCGCGTGAACGTGCGCCGCATCCTGTTCAAGGGCAACACGCGCACGTCGGACGAGGTGCTTCGTCGCGAGATGCGCCAGTTCGAGGGCAGCTGGTATTCACAGGCTGCGCTGGACCGGTCGAAGATCCGCCTGCAAGGGCTTGGTTACTTCGAGTCGGTCGATTTCGATACGCAGCCGGTGGCCGGTTCACCCGACCAGGTGGACGTGGCGGTAACTGTCAAGGAAACGACTTCCGGCAGCTTCGTTTTCGGTCTGGGTTATTCGCAGCTGAGCGGGCTGACCACGCAGATCCAGGTGTCCCAGAACAACTTCCTGGGCACCGGCAACCGCGTGTCCATGCAGGCCAACCGCAACCGCTACCTCAAGCGTTACGACTTCTCGTTCGTCAATCCGTATTTCACCGACAGCGGCATTTCGCTCGGCGCCACCACAGGTTGTAGCCGAG
>SCUY01000181.1 GCA_004322525.1 Lysobacter sp.
CGGCACAGGGCCTGATCCTGCTGCCCAACAACCGCACGCAGGAATCCGAGGCGGACGTCGTCGGCCAGCAGCTGATGGCCCGCGCCGGGTTCGATCCGCGTCAGGCCGTCAACCTGTGGCAGAACATGATCGCCGCCAGCGGCAGCCGCGCGCCGGAGTTCCTGTCCACGCATCCGGACCCGCGCTCACGCCTCAATGAGCTCGACGCGCGCGCCGCTGCGCTGATGGGCGAATACAGCGCCGCGCGGGCCAATGGCCGCAAGCCCAACTGCGGGTGAACCCCTGATGCTGAGAGCTACCGGCCGTCGCCCCCACACTGCAACGACCGCAGGGTTTCTGATAGCGTGGCCGGCCCCGCGGCCCTGCCGCGTACCACCCGCGTCCCGCGCGGCTGATCGAGGTCGACTCCCATGACATCCCCCACGCCTGGTCGCCATGCTGCGACCACCCTGCTGTTGATGCTGGTGACGGCGGCTACGCTTCACGAAGCCAAGGCGCAGGAAGAGGACACCCGAGAAAGCAAGGCGCAGAGTTCCACCGCGATAACCGGAGGCGCGGCAGCCGCGTCGGAGCGCGCGCGCCAGAAGCGCGCCGAAGCCAAGACCAAGCAGGCAGTGCCCGCGCTCTTTCCCGGTACCACCCGCGTGGAACCAAAAGCCCAGGGCACGGTGCCGGGGGGAAAGATCCTCAAGCGGCTGGTCGAACGTTACGACGCACGTGACCTGGCGGGGGTCGAAACCGAACTGCAAGCCCTGCTCGCCCTTTCGCCGAACGCCTACGAGAAAAGCTTTGCCTATCAGGTAGCGGCCAATGCCGCAGCCGACGCCTCGAACACAGCCAAGGCGATCGACTATTTCCAGAAGGCGATCGATGCCGATGGGCTCGATAACAACGGACACTTCCAGGTGATGTACAACCTGGCGGTGGTTCAGTACCAGGCAGCGAAACCTGCCGATGCCCTGGTCACGCTCGATCGCTACCTGCGTGAATCGAAGTCCGAAAAGACCGAGGAACTTGCATTGAAGGCGGGTCTTCTCGCCGAATTGCAGCGGCCCACCGAAGCCATCGCCATCTACGACACGTTGCTTGCACGAAATCCGGCGGACAAGAAAGTGCTGATGAACGCGGTAGCGCTTTATCAGCAGGCGAACCAGCAGGCGAAGGCCAATGCCTTGCTTGCCGACGGGTTCGCACGTGGCCTGCTTACCGAACCAAATGAATATCGCGCCGTCTATGTCGGCCTTATCATGGACGGAAAGATCGATGCTGCCCTGAAAGTCATCGACGCCGGATTGGCGAAAGGCGCGATCAAGCCTTCACCGGAATTGGCGCGCGACTATGCCTACATGGCGCAGACCGCCTATTCGCAGCAGAAGGTTCCATTCGCGATCGAGCTTTTCAAGCGCGCGGCGCCCATGTCCTCCGATGGCGAGATCTGGATGAACCTGGCACGCGTGTACTCCAACGAGAAACGCATTGCCGACGCGAAGCAGGCGGCACGGGAGGCAGTCGCCAAGGGCCTGAAGAAGCCCGAAGACGCAAATCGCATCCTGGCACTCCCCGGCAAGTAAGGATGCTGTGACAGCAGGTCGGTTTTGCACGTTCCGCCTTGGAACCGCTGCGGCCGTTTGGTATATGCTTGGAAATTCCCGTGGCGCTGACCGCCGCGGGGCTGCACACCGCCCGCGGCGCCATGGCGTCCGGAAATCCCTCCTGAGCAATGGCGCATGACGCAAGACCCTTCCCACGCCAATCGAGATACCGAAGGACTGAACTGGGCACGCATTGCCGGTCTGTCTTCCGCGATCGCCGTGCACGTCGCAGCACTCCTTCTCCTGCTGGTGCCGGCCACCACGCCCAAGGTGCAGAAGGACGACGAGCAGGTCACTGCGGTCACGATCATCAAGCCGCCGCCGCCGCCGCCGCCCCCACCGCCGCCGCCGCCGGACCCGCCGAAGTTGCTGCTGGCGCCGCCGAAGCAGGTGATCGTGCAGCAGACGCCGCAGCCCCCACCGCCCGAGGCGCCGCCGATCGAGAACAACGATCCGAGCCCGGTCGATCCGCCAGCGCCGCCGCCCTCACCACCGGCGCCGCCTGCCGCCGCGCCCGCGCCGTCGCCCAATATCATCAATGGGCAGGCGAGCGTCTGCAGCAAGAGCCCGGTCTCGTATCCTCCTACGGCACTGCGTGAGGAGGCCCAAGGCACCACCGTCGTCCAGGTGACCTGGACCGCGGACGGCACCATCACCAATGCCAGCGTCCGTCGCAGCGCGGGTAATCGGGATCTCGATCGTGCGGCTGTCAGCCAGGTCCGCCGCTGGCGCGTCTGTCCGGGCGCTCCGGGAACGGCGGTCGTGAATGTCGACTTCCGCCTCAACTGATCGCGCTGTCCCGCTTTCCGCAACGCTTTTTTTGCACCACCTTTCAACTACTCAACAAAGGTAAGCGTCATGCTGCAGGAAACCCTCGCCCAAGCCGCCGCCTCCGGAGGCAACGCCGCATCTGCCCTGACGCAGATGGGCCCGCTGCATCTGCTCCGTGAAATGACCGGTGATCCCGGTGCCTACATCATCTCCTGGGTCGTGCTCCTGACCCTGACCCTGATGTCGGTGCTGTCGATCTACTGGATCGTCATGAACTTCATCAAGAACGTCCGCCTGCGTGGCACGTCGGACCGCGTCATCAGCACGTTCTGGGAAACCCCGAACGCGCAGGACGCCATCCGCTACATGGAAGAGCAGTCGCGCAGCGAGCCGTTTTCCAAGATCGCGCTCGATGCCGCCCAGGCTGCCGCGCACCACCAGCGTCATGAAGGCTCGCGCCTCGTCGAGTCGCTGAACCGCTCGGAGTTTGTCGATCGCGCGCTGCGCCAGGCTGTCACCCGCGAGTCGATGCGCCTCGAGTCCGGCCTGACCGTGCTCGCTACCGTCGGCTCCACTGCGCCCTTCGTCGGCCTGCTCGGCACCGTCTGGGGTATCTACGGCGCGCTGATCCGCATCGGCGCCAGCGGCAACGCAGGTATCGAAGCGGTCGCAGGTCCGGTCGGTGAAGCACTGATCATGACCGCGCTCGGCCTGTTCGTCGCGATCCCCGCGGTGCTGGCGTACAACTTCTTCGTCCGCCTGAACCGGGTGACGAACAACAAGTTCGACACCTTCGCACACGACCTGCACGACTTCTTCGCTACCGGCGCTCGCGTCGGCGAAGTCCCGGCCAAGCAGTAAGCCCGGCCGCACGTCTTCGGAGCCCGGCACATGGCGTTCAGTTCAGGTAATACCGGCGGCCCAATGGCCGAAATCAACGTCACTCCGCTGGTGGATGTGATGCTGGTGCTGCTGATCATCTTCATGATCACCACGCCACTCATGCATCACAAGGTTCCGGTGGAGCTGCCGCAGGCAAAGCTCGACAAGCAGAGTGAGACGGCCCCGCCGGTGCCGCCGGTCACGTTGACGGTCAAGGAAGACGGCTCGGTTTTCTGGAACGACGAGCCGATCAGCCGGGGTCTCCTGGAGAGCCAGCTCGCCGTCACCGCCCAGCGCGCACCCCAACCGCAGATCAATGTCCGCGGCGACAAGACGACCAAGTACTCGGTCCTGAAGGAGCTGATCGACATCGCCCAGCGACAGGGCATGCGCAAGGTCGGCTTTGTTGCCACCAAGGAACGCTGAGGAAAGACCATGGCTTTCAGTAATTCCTCGTCGGGCGACAGTGCACCGATGGCCGACATGAACGTCACGCCGCTGGTCGACGTCATGCTGGTGCTGCTCATCATCTTCATGGTGACGGCGCCCATCGCCTCCTACCCGATCGACATCAACCTGCCGCAGCCGACCAACAATCCGCCGCCGGATACCGAGCCGCCACCGCCGATCTCTCTCAGGATCGATGCGTCCGGTATGGTCACCTGGGACAACTCGCCGACGCCGATGGGCCAGCTGGAACAGGTGATGCGGCAGGTGGTCCAGCGTGACCCGACCAACCAGCCGCAGCTGCAGATCGACGTCAATCCGGATGCGCAGTACGAGGTCCTCGCGAAGGTTCTCGCCTATGCGAAGAATGCCGACATGCAGAAGATCGGTTTCGTGCAGGACACGCCATAACCCAACACGCGACACCGCTCACCTTTGTTGAAGACGCCGCCTCCGGGCGGCGTTTTTTTTGTTCTTCGATTACGGGAAGGTGCCCCTGAGCTTTATGGAGAATGCGTCGCCGCCTGGTAGGCACAGGACAGGCGTTGATCGCTTTGATCCTGTGTTAGGCCGCTTCCGATCCCTTCGCGGCCAGAAACGTGCCCGGCACTGCGGAGTCGGGCCCGTGTCGTACCCCCGTCAGGGTCGTGCCGTCACGCATTCGCGCGCAAAGCGCGATCATGGTCGAACCAAAGCCGTCCGGTCCTGTGGAGCATCCATGCAAGTCAACAGCGCCCGCCTTCGAGAACTCCGCGTTGCCCGCCAGTGGTCGCAAGAGCAGCTATCCCAGCTCAGCGGGTTGAACCTGCGGACCATCCAGCGCTTGGAGTCGGGCGCAAGGATCTCCACTGAGTCGTTGCGGGCTCTTGCCGCCGTCTTCGACGTCCCGGCTGAAAGCCTGCTAATTGCTGGCCCCATACCGAGCGAGCCCGCACTCGGTGCCATGCGAACAGGTGTGGTGCAGGGGCTGGAGTTCACGGGAACCACTTCGCGTGTGGAGTTCTGGTGGTTCGCTCTCGCCGTGGCCATGTTGCTGGCGTTCGCCACGCTGGTCTCCGAGGGCCTCGGCCCCCTGCCGCTGCAACTGGCGTCGTTGGCGGTGCTCGTGCCGTGGGTCGCGGCTTGCACGCGGCGCCTGCGTGATGCCGGCCTAAGCCCTTGGTGGCAGCTCATCAGCCTGGCGCCGGTTGGCGGTATTCTCGTGCTGCTTTATCTGCTCACCTACCCGTCGCGGGCTCGGGAACCGGTTGGAGCGACTCAGGGCTAAGGCTCCCCAGGCTTGGGCCCGCGGCTTAACAATTCGTCCAAGCCGACGCCACTTCGCGGCGCGGCTTAACTCAGGTGTTAGCGGCCTGCGCGGGCCAGCACAGCCGATGGCCTCCTGCGCTGGGCGCCGCGCGGATGGCTGGCGCCGGGTGGCGCATGACACGCGACCGAACGGCGTGGCCGCGGTATTGCGAAGCGCGACAGGCACCTGTGGGCGGCGGCTGTGTCGGGCATGGGCGACCCTGCGACGCAGCTGGGCGTCGCGGCGCATCGCGCCTTGAGTGGTCTCATCCGTAGATCGACGTCAGCGACACTTCGCCGCCGCAGTTCATCACCGGAGCAACTGTGTCAGGCGCTCCTGGTTCGCCTGCTGCGCAGCACAGCCGCCAGCGCCCGGCTGCGACCTCCGGAGCGGCGCGCCGCCCTGATCACGTGGCGAGCACTTGCCGGTAGGCCTGGACGGTCGCGTCGAGGCCGTCATAGAGCGCCTCGGCGATGAGGGCATGGCCGATCGAGACCTCCTCGATATCCGGCACTGCGGCGAGGAACATCCGTAGATTGGCCTGGTTGAGGTCGTGGCCGGCGTTGACCCCCAGGCCAGCAGCCTGCGCGCGTCGGGCGACGGCCGCGAATCCGCCAAGAGCTTCAGTGGCCGTGCCGGCGGCAAACGCCTGCGCATACGGGCCGGTGTACAGCTCGACGCGATCGGCGCCGACGCGGGCGGCCTGTTCCACCCCCGCGGTGGGCCCTCGCGCCGCGGCGGCCGCATCGCCATCGACGAACAGGCTGACCCGGCAGCCGAGCGCTTTCAGCGCGCGGATACATTCGCCCAGGCCGGTGGTATCGCCGGAAAAATCGAAGCCATGGTCGGAAGTGATTTGCGCATCGCCATCGGGAACGAGGGTCGCCTGCGCGGGCCGTACCGCTTCACACAGCGCGAGAAACCCCGGGTAACCCGCGCGCGGCGGCGCGAACGGATTCCCTTCCAGGTTGAGCTCGACGCCGTGCGCCGCAGTGAGTCGTGCAAGGGCATGCACGTCCGCTTCGGTGATGTGTCGGGCGTCGGGGCGGGGATGCACGGTGATGCCATCGGCGCCGGCCAGCAGGCAGGTGCGCGCGGCCTGCACCACGTCGGGCTCGTGGCCGCCCCGCGAATTGCGCAGGACCGCGATCTTGTTGACGTTGACGCTGAGCCGGGTCATCCGCGCATCGTACCGGGGTGACGCCTTATGACCAGCCCGTGTGCCGCAGGCGTCGTGCTGTCAGGCTGGAGGGCGGGAGGCCTGGTCGGGGGTTTCCGCAACGGACGACGATGCGCCGACGTCGGCTGCCCGCCGCGCTTCGGCCTGCTCCCGCAGGCGACGCAGTTCGACCGGATCCACGATCATCGCCACGTTGCCCGTGCGGCTGTCGACGCGCTGGGCGAGCAGCGACATCATCCAGGCGAGCATCAATCCCAAGCCGGCGACCAGCGCGAACGCCATCAGCGCCATCGACGCGGTCTTGAAGGCCACAAGGAGCGCTCCGAGCGCGAGAAGCAGGTAGATCCACGGCATGGCAGGCACCCCGGCGGTGACCGGACCAGTGTAGCGCCGGCCCGGAAAGTACGCGCCCGGCTGCCCGGGCTGCGCTGCCGTTCGTCAGTGAACCCTGCAGCGCGCGGCTCGCGGCGCGTCTAGAGAAGGGGCGACAACAGCCTCGCCAACGCTTCCGGAAGGCGGTGTCGCCAGAGCGAACGGCGCCGGTCGGGTCGCACGCGCGGGGACTGGTGGCCGTCGCGCTGGAAGAGCTCGGCGAGGGCTTCGGCGACGCCTGCATCGTGGAACAGCACGGAGACCTCGAAGTTGAGCCGGAAGCTGCGATGGTCGAAGTTGGCGCTGCCGATGACCGCGATGTCGTCATCGACCAGCAGCGCCTTGGTATGCAGCAGGCGCGGGCCGTATTCGTGGATGCGCACGCCGGCGGCGAGGAGTTCGTCGAAATACGAACGCGCGGCGAACGTGACCAGCCGCGAGTCGCTGCGATGCGGCACCAGCAGGCGCACATCGAGGCCGGCAAGCGCCGCCGAGGTCAGGGCCATCATCGCGGCCTCGCCGGGAACGAAATAGGGCGTCGCGAGCCAGACGCGCTGCTTGGCCGCATGGATTGCCGCCACCTGCACGCGGTGGATGGTTTCCCAGGCGGAGTCGGGGCCGGAGGTCAGCACCTGCGCCTGGACGGGACCCGGCGTGGCGAGGGGTACGGGCAGGCCGGGAGGCCGGTCGCCGGTCGCGTAGACCCAGTCCTCGGCGAACACCAGCTGCAGCGTGCCCACCACCTCGCCCTCCAGCCGCAGGTGCAGGTCACGGTAGGCTTCGGCGCTCAGGCGTTCGTCCTGCGCATCGGTGATGTTGATGCCACCCGTGAACGCGATGCGGCCGTCGACGATGACGATCTTGCGGTGCGAGCGCAGGTTGAGCCATGGCCGGCGCCAGGGCAGGCGCATCGGATGGAAGCGGGCGATCTCGCCACCGGCATCGAGCAGGGGGGCGAGGAAGCGACGGCTCATCCTCGCCGAGCCCACCGCATCGAGCAGCAGACGCACCTTCACGCCAGCGCGCGCGCGTTCGACCAGCGCATCACGCAGCGCCGCGCCGGTGCGGTCGGGCTCGACGATGTAGTACTCCAGATGCACGTGTTCCTGCGCCTGGGCGATCGCCTCGAGCAGGGCGTCATAGGTGGCCGCGCCATCGATGAGCAGGCGCACGTCGGTCGCGGTGCTCGGTGGCAGCCGGGTGGTCGCGGTGGACAGGCGGGCCAGCTCGCGCGAGTCGGCGCTGTCGGCCACGGGCGAGGAGGGCATCCGCGCGCGCACCCGGCCGCGCCGCAACCGCTGGCGGCGGATACGCTGGGGGCCGAATACGTAATAGATGAGGAAGCCCACGTACGGCAGTGCGGCGAGGCTGATCAGCCAGGCCAGCGTGGCCGCGGGCTCGCGCTTTTGCAGGATGATCCACAGCCCGAGCCCCAGCAGGTAGGCGAGCCAGCCCCCGAGCAGCCAGCCCCACAGGTGCGAGTCGGTTTGCACGCTGGTGCAGAAGGCCTGGAAGGCGGCGTTCATCGGGCTCGGCACAGGGAGGGCAGCCGATTGTGGCACCCGCCCGCCCGAAGCCGGTCGCGCTGGATGAGACGCCCGCGGACCAGACTCGCGGCATGACCGACGCCCGCAAGCCACAGTCGCCGATCAAGGGCCGGGGCGCCGCTTCGCGCGTGGCCGGGCGGTTCGATGTCACCCAGGTGGAGGGCATGGACGACGGCTGGGGCTCGGTCTATGAAGATCTCGCCGAAGCGCCGCGGCCTGCCACCACCGTTACCGAAGAGCGCGCGCGCAGCATCCTCACCCGCAACACCTCGCCGGACGTCGGCTTCTCGCAGTCGCTCAATCCGTATCGCGGTTGCGAGCACGGCTGCGTCTACTGCTTCGCCCGGCCCAGCCACAGTTATCTCGATCTCTCGCCCGGCCTCGACTTCGAGACGAAGCTGTTCGCCAAGACCAATGCCGTCGAGCGCCTGCGCGAAGAACTCGCGAAACCCGGCTATGTGCCGCAGGCGACCGCGCTGGGCATCAACACCGATGCCTACCAGCCGATCGAACGCCGCTATGGCATCACCCGCGCGGTGCTGGAGGTGTTTGCCGAGACGAAGCATCCGGTGAGTTTCGTCACCAAGAGCGCATTGATCGAGCGCGATGTGGATCTGCTGGCCGCGATGGCGCGCGAGAACCTGGTCAGCGTGCATTTCTCGGTGACCACGCTCGACAACCGCCTCGCCGCGCGCATGGAGCCGCGCGCCTCCGCGCCGCATGCGAAGTTGCGCGCGGCGAGGCGGTTGTCGAGCGTGGTCACCGAGAAATGCACGCTGACCAGGTTCTCGCGCGCCATCGCGGCCAGCAG
>SCUY01000182.1 GCA_004322525.1 Lysobacter sp.
GGATGCCGCGCAGGCGGAAAGCGCGGTTGTGGCGGCCGTCGCCGTGGCTGGTGTCGCCGATGAGATGGTGGGACAGGTGCTTGAGATGCCGGCGGATCTGCCGGAAGCGCCCGGTCTGCGGCCGTGCCTCGAGCCAGGCGTAGCGCGAGGTCGGAAAACCCGCCGACGGCGTGTCGAGCTCGCACGTACCCAGCCGCCGGAACAGGGTCACCGCCGGCTTCTTCACCGGCTTGCCGGGCCCGCCGTCGAGGTCATGATCGACCGTGAACTCATCGTCCGCCGGCCAGCCGCGGCAGATCGCCCAGTAGACCTTGTCCATCCCGTGCGACATGAGGCTGCGCCCCAGCGCACCCGCGGTTTCACGATCGAACGCCAGCAACAGGCAGCCGGAAGTCGCGCGGTCGAGGCGATGCACGAGGAACACCGGGCGGCCGAACTGTTCACGCAGGCGATCGGCCGCGAAGTCGGTCTCGCCGCGCGCCAGGGCACTGTCGTGAACCATCAGCCCGGCGGGCTTGTCGACGACGGCGAGCACATCGTCCGCGTACAGCACGGGCAGCGCGGTGTCGGTCATGGGGTTTCCTGACGGTCGCGTAGTGTCGCAAGCGCGGCGGCCGCGGACGAGTGCGGGGCCCGCGGCACGGTGCTCGCTAGAATTCCGCGATGACCATGCCGCTGCCCGAACTCGAGACCGTCCGCGATTACCTGACCGGCCTGCAGGACCGCATCTGCGCCGCGATCGAGCAGGCCGACGGCGCAGCCGGCTTCGTCGAGGACCGCTGGGCGAAGGACCCGGCCACGGCAGGGGCCGCGTCGCCGATCCTTGGCGGCGGATGCACGCGGATCCTGCGCGACGGCGCGGTGTTCGAGCAGGCCGGCATCGGCTTTTCCGATGTCTCCGGCAGCGCGCTTCCACCATCGGCGACGGCGAGCCGCCCCGAACTTGCCGGTGCGTCCTGGCGCGCGGTCGGGGTCTCGCTGGTCTTCCATCCACGCAATCCGCACGTGCCGACCACGCATGCGAACGTCCGCCATTTCCGCGCGGTGCGCGACGGCGAGACCGTGGCCTGGTGGTTCGGCGGCGGCTTCGACCTGACCCCGTTCTACCCGGTAGAAGAAGATGTCCTGCATTGGCACCGCACGGCGCGCGCGCTGTGCGAGCCGTTCGGTGGCGCGGCGCGCCATGCGGCACACAAGCGCTGGTGCGACGAGTACTTTTTCCTGAAGCACCGCGGCGAGACGCGCGGCGTCGGGGGACTGTTCTTCGACGACCTGCACGGGGATTTCGACCACGACTTCGGCTACCTGCGCGCGGTCGGCGACGGCTTCCTCGACGCCTACCTGCCGATCGTCGAGCGCCGACGCGACACGCCCTTCGGTGAGCGCGAACGCCAGTTCCAGCTCTATCGCCGCGGGCGCTACGTCGAGTTCAACCTGGTCTTCGACCGCGGCACGCTGTTCGGCCTGCAGTCGGGCGGGCGCACCGAATCGATCCTGATGAGCCTGCCGCCGCTGGTGCGCTGGGAATACGGCTTCAGTCCCGAACCCGGGTCGCCCGAGGCGCGGCTGGAGGCGTACCTGCAGCCCCGCGACTGGCTGGCAGCAGAAGGGCCGGGCGATCCTCCCGTCGATCCGGGGATGGAATGACCGCCACCCGTGCACGGTGCCTGCCTGGCTCATTGCTCGGAGGGTCGCCGTGAGGCGTATTGAGCCGGCGTTGCAGCCATGAAAAAGCCCGCCTTTGGGGCGGGCTTTTCCGTATTCCGGAAGCGATGAAGGGCGACGGCGGAGCGTCACGCCTTACTTGATCTTGCCTTCCTTGTACGGCACGTGCTTGCGCACGACCGGGTCGAACTTCTTGATTTCCATCTTGCCCGGGGTGTTCTTCTTGTTCTTGTCGGTCGTGTAGAAGTGACCGGTGCCGGCGGAAGAAATCAGGCGGATCTTGTCGCGCTTGGAAGCCATCGTCGTCTACCCCTCAGATCTTTTCGCCGCGGGCGCGAAGATCGGCGAGCACGGCGTCGATGCCGTTCTTGTCGATGGTGCGCAGGGCATTGGCGGAAATACGCAGCTTGATCCAGCGGTTCTCCGACGCGACCCAGAAGCGGCGCTCGTGGAGATTCGGCATGAAGCGGCGTTTGGTCTTGTTGTTGGCGTGGGAAACGTTGTTCCCCGACACCGTACGCTTGCCGGTTACCTGGCAGACTTTTGACATTGCGCACCTCGAAAGGCTGTTGTGCTTCCCTTGGCCAGGGAGGCGGCGGCCCCGACGCTCCCAGTGTGCGGGGGCATCACGCGATACGGGCAGGACCTGCGCAGGGCAGGCGATTCGCTGGACGCGGAAAACGCGCTTTCCGGTCGACGGCCGCCGCCCGGAAGGGGACGACGGACGCAGCGAGCCGCGCATTATGGCGGCCGATCCCTTTGCGGGCAAGCACTTACGTCTCGGTGGCAGCTCACCGCGGCAGGCTCGCTTTTCATGACTTCCGCTGGCCAGGAGTCCGCGGTGCCCGCCCGGAAGGCTGCGATGCGCCCGCGGCGACAGGCGCGGCCCCCACGCAGGCAGCGGCTCAGTGCGTCCCGCGGTCGCGCTTCCAGCCGCGATGGCGGATGTCGAGCCACAGGCTGTACAGGGCGGTAAAGGCCGGGAACAGGTTCTGGATGACGCCCACCGAGTCGCGTTTCTGCGAGAACAGGAAATAGCTGAGTGTCATCAGGCTGCCGACCACGCTCATGTACCAGAAGACGCGCGGGATGACCGGCTTGCCGGCGCGGCGGGAGGCGATGAACTGGATGAGCCAGCGCCCGCCGAACATCGCCGCGCCGACCAGGCCGATGACCTTCCACGGCGAGGCGTACAGCCCGGTCCACGCCAGCCACGGGATCGGGCTGTTCATCACGTCGGCGACCATGCTCAGGCCTCCTCGACGCGCGTCACGCGCGAACGCCTGATCAGCCACGAGACGCCGCGCAGGTCGCTGATACCCACCAGTGCGCGGTTGAGGTTGTTGTACTTGCTCACGCCGGTACCGCGCGGGCGATGGTTCACCGGCACGCTCACGGTCTGCCAGCCGGCACGCTGCATCAGCGCGGGCAGGTAGCGGTGCATGTGGTCGAAGTAGGGCAGGTCGAGGAAGGCCTCGCGCTCGAACAGCTTGATGCCGCAACCGGTGTCGGGCGTGGCATCGCGCAGCATCCGCGAGCGGATCGCATTGGCGATCTTCGACGCCCAGCGCTTGCTGCCGGTGTCCTGCCGGTTCACGCGCCAGCCGGCGAACAGCTTCACGTCGGCCGGCGAGCGGTCGCGCATCGCGAGCAGCTTCGGGATGTCGGCCGGATCGTTCTGGCCGTCGCCGTCGAGCGTGGCGACCCACGTGCCGCGCGCGGCTTTCACCCCGTTACGGGTCGCCGTGCTCTGCCCGCTGTTACTGACGTGGCGGACGATCCGCAACTCCGGCGCCTCTGCCTTCAGTGCCTGCAGCGCGGCGACGGTGCCGTCCTTCGAGCAATCGTCGACGTAGACGATCTCGAACGCGGTGACGCCACGCAGGGCGTTGATGATCTCGCGAACCAGGGGCGCGACATTGCCTTCCTCGTTGTAGACGGGAACGACGACAGACAACGGGAGCGGCGAAGACGTCATGGAAATCTCATTGGAAACGGTGTCGCCACGTCCGTGCGGCCGGACCCAGCCCGTTGGAGCGGCATTGTCGCCGATAGTTCCAGCGGCCGCGGATGCACCCGATGCGGGCGCGTGCCGGCAGCCGTAGGGTTCACCCGCTGCGTGGATTTGAAGGAATACGTGGCACCGCCAGCGCACACCCGGCTATCCCGCAACGGGTGGCGACAACACCACGCGCGATACCCCGCGATGCGGCTCCGCGACGATCACACCAACGGTCGAGCCCGGGCGCGGGCCGGCGACCGGAGGCTCACTCGTCGCGTCGGCCGCGCAGCCGCTCGAGCACGCCGTCAAGCGATTCCAGATCGCTGTAGTGGATGACCAGCCGGCCCTTGTTGCCGCGTCCGTTGAGCACGCTGACTTTGGTGCCCAGCGACTCGGACAGCTCGCGCTCCAGCGTCGCGATGTCGGCCTGCGGCTTGGGTTTTGCAACGCGCGATTTGGCCGATCCGCCGACCTGCCCGGCCATCAGCTGCTGCACGCGGTGCTCTACCTCGCGCACCGACCAGCCGCCTTCGGCGGCCTGCCGTGCGAGTGCGATGGCCGCCTGCGGTTGCAGCGGCAGCATCGCGCGCGCATGGCCCATCTCGATCGCGCGGGTCTCCACCAGCACGCGGATCTCCGGAGGCAACTCCAGCAGGCGCAGCAGGTTCGATACCGCCGCGCGCGAGCGGCCAACGGCCTCCGCGGCCTGTGCATGGGTGAGGTCGAATTCATCGATCAGGCGCTGCAGCGCCTGCGCCTCTTCCAGCGGATTGAGATCCTCGCGCTGGATGTTCTCGATCAGCGCCATCGCGACCACGGTGCGGTCGTCAACCTCGCGCACCACCACCGGGATGTCGGCAAGCCCGGCGAGCTTCGACGCGCGCCAGCGGCGTTCGCCGGCGATGATCTCGTAGGTCCCGCCGCCGTGGTCGCGCAGTTCGCGCACCACGATGGGCTGGATCACGCCCTGCGCGCGGATCGACTCGGCAAGCTCGGCCAACTTGCCTTCGTCCCAGTGCCGGCGCGGCTGGTACCTGCCGGCGACCAGCGCATCGACGGGCAGCTGCCGGAGCGAATCCCCGGGCTGCGCCTCGACGATCTGCGGCGCCTCGGCCGCGGCCTTCGGGCCGAGCAGCGCTTCCAGCCCGCGACCCAGGCCGCGCTTCTTCGCCGTGCTCATGCCGCCGCCTCCCTCTTCGCTGCCTGCTCGCGCTCCTTCGTACGGCGCACGACCTCACCCGCAAGGCCCAGATACGCGACGCCGCCGCGACTCGTGCGGTCGTAGCCGACGATCGACTGCCCATGGCTCGGCGCCTCGGCCAGGCGCACGTTGCGCGGCACGATGGTGCGGAAGACCTTGTCGCCGAAATGCTTGACCAGTTCCGCCGACACCGCGTTGGCGAGGTTGTTGCGCACGTCGAACATGGTGCGCAGCACGCCTTCGATCTCGAGCCCCGGATTCAGGCGCTGGCGGATCGCCTCGATAGTGTCGACCAGCGCGCTGATGCCTTCGAGCGCGTAGTACTCGCACTGCATCGGCACGATGACCGAATCCGCCGCGGTCAGTGCATTGAGCGTGAGCAGCGACAGGGCCGGCGGGCAGTCGATCAGGATGAAGTCGTAATCGGCGCGCAGCGGGGCGAGCACCGACTTCAGGCGATGTTCGCGTTCGGACGCGTCCATCAGGCGGATCTCGGCGGCGGTCAGGTCGATGTTGCCGGGCAGCAGGTCGAAAGCTTCCCCGGTGCGCACGATCGCCTGGGCGGACGTCGACTCGCCCAGCAGCACCTCGGTGATCGAGTGCCCGATGCTTCGCTTGTCCACCCCCGAGCCCATCGTGGCGTTGCCCTGGGGGTCCAGGTCGACCAGCAGCACGCGCGTCGGCGAGCGTGCCAGCCCGGCGGCGAGGTTGACGGCGGTGGTGGTCTTGCCGACGCCGCCCTTCTGGTTGGCGATGGCGATGATGCGGGCCATGCGGGCCTCGTGGGCTGATGACGACGGGCCGCCGCCGCGAGGAGCGGCCGGGCGGTCGGGCGGGACCGCATAGTATGCCCGTGGCAGCGCGCACCATCGGCAGCCCGGCTGCGGTGCCGCGACGCTCGTCATACTGTCGCGATGGCTGCCGATACGCCCTCCGACTTTCGTCCGATGCTCGAGGCGGGCCTGGCCGCGCTGCGGCTCGACCCGGCCCATGCGCCGCGCCTGCTCGCCTATCTCGCCCTGCTGGTGCGCTGGAATGGCGCCTACAACCTCACCGCGATCCGCGACCCGCGCGAGATGGTGACCAAGCACCTGCTGGACTCGCTGGCGATGCATGCCCACGTCGCACCGCTGGCAGCGGCCGGCAGTGCGCTGGCAGACCTCGGTACCGGGGCGGGCCTGCCCGGCATCCCGCTGGCGATCGTCACCCCGGGGCTGCGGGTGACGCTGGTGGAGAGCGCGGGAAAGAAGGCGCGTTTCATGCGCCAGGCGGTCCGCGAGCTCGGGCTGGCCGACGTGCGCGTCGCGGAATCGCGCATCGAGGCGCTCGACGAGCCGGGGGCGTATGCCGCGATCACCGCGCGTGCGCTGGCGACGATCCCGCTGATCCTCGAGCTCGGCGGCCATCTGCTCGCCGGGGACGGCGTCCTCCTGGCCATGAAGGGGGCCTATCCGGCTGACGAACTGGCGCGGTTGCCGGCGGGCTGGGTAATGCGATCCAGCGAGCCCCTGCAGGTCCCCGGGCTGGACGCCGAACGGCACCTGGTCATCATCGGGCGGAGCTAGGAGCCCGCACACCAGGCGACTGCGCCGACTCCGGCGCTCCAGTCGAACGACTGCACGGACCAGGCGTTTCGCGCGCCCAGCGCCTGGTCCACGGCCACCAGCTGCAATTCCCCGCCGATGCCGTCGAAGCGCAGGCGATCGAGCCCGAATGCCAGGCCATGGCCATGCGCCTTCAGGACGGCCTCCTTCGCGCACCACAGGCGGAGGAAGGCGGGGGCGCGCTGCGCCGGGGACAAGGCCGCGAGCGCCGCGGCTTCCGCCGGATGGAAATAACGGCCGGCCAACGCCAGCGGATCACGACGTGCGCGCAGGACTTCAATGTCGACCCCCACCCGCACATCCCTGCCCAGCGCGACGGCCAGCCAGTCGCCACTGTGGCTCCAGTTGACGTCAGCTTCGTCGCTGCCGGTGCCGGGTCGCCCGCGCGCATCCCGCGGCAGCGCACCGGCCGGCAGCGCCAGCCGGGGCTCGATCCACGCACGCGCCGAGGGCTCGGCGGGCCGACCGCGCGCATGCGCCAGCACCGCCACGCGCACCGGGCCGGCCTGGATTTCATGAACGGGTTCGGGTGTGGGCATTCGGCTGACCGGAGGGGAAGCGCAGCGTAAAGTACGGCGTGGAAATGTAAGGACGGACGGCATGTCGGCGGTCATCAGGCAGGACGACGGAAAGGCACCACGCCTGTGCGCGCTGGTGGAAGGCGAAGCGGACCGCATCGTCGCCTTCGATCACGGCCGTCCCGTCACCCGCGCGATGTTCGAGCGGCACGTGCGTGGTGTCGCCGCACTGCTTCCCGACGCCTCCCATGCGGTGAACCTCTGTGAGGACCGCTACCGCTTCATCGTCGCCTTGGGTGCCGCGGCGGTACGCGCCCAGGTGACCCTGCTGCCCGCCTCGCGCGCGCCCGCGGTCATCGATGCCGTGCTGGCCGACTACGCCGGCGCCATCTGCATCGGCGATCAGCTCCTCGAGCCCGCACCGCCCGGCTTCTGGCGACTGCCCGATCCGTTGCCCGAGGCGGACGGCGCACCGGTCCAGGCGCGTAGCGATGCACCGTTTGTCATCGGCTTCACCTCCGGCAGCACGGGGCAGCCCAGACCCAATGTAAAGACGCTCGCGGGCTTCGTGGCCAGCACCGCGCAGAACCTGCGTGCGCTCGCCGACCTGTTCGATGGCGGCACGTTGCCGGTGGTGGCGACCGTACCGCCGCAGCACATGTATGGCATGGAAATGTCGGTGCTGTTGCCGCTGCTCGGTGATGTCGCGGTGCACGGTGCGCGCCCGTTCTTTCCGCAGGACATCGCGCGCGCGCTCGCGGACTGCCCGCGCCCGGCCCTGCTGGTGACCACGCCGGTGCATCTGCGCGCGCTCGTGCAGGCCTGTCAGGACGATCCCGCCTTCGCGATGCCCAGGCCCGCCGCGATCGTCTCGGCCACCGCGCCGCTGGGCCACGAACTGGCGCAGGCGGCGGAGGCCGCGTTCGGCTGCGAAGTGCGCGAGATGTTCGGATCCACCGAGACCTGCATCCTCGCCACACGACGCACCGCCTGCGAGCAGGTCTGGACACCGTTTCCCGGGGTACGCCTGACGCCGCAGCCGGATGGCACGCTGGCCGACGCACCCCATATGCACATGCCCGTGGTGCTGTCCGATCTCGTCGAGCTGCTGCCCGACGGGCGTTTCGAATTGCGTGGCCGCAATGCGGACCTGCTGGAAATCGCTGGCAAGCGGGCGTCGCTGGGCGACCTCACGCGCAAACTGCTCGCGGTCCCCGGCGTGCAGGATGGCGTGGTGATACAGCTCGATGCCGATGCCTGCGGCGTGCGTCGCATCGCCGCACTTGTCGTCGCACCGATGCTCTCCGCCGAGGCGTTGCTGCAGGCACTGCGCGGCCAGATGGATCCGGTATTCCTGCCGCGCCGCCTTCGCTGCGTCGCCTCGTTACCGCGCAACGACACCGGCAAGCTGCCACGCGACGTCGTTCTGGGGATGCTGCGCGGCTGATGGGCTGGAGTTCTTCGCCGCGCGGCATCGTGCGGATTCACGCCGTGGCCACACATGGCGGATGAACGGCGACGGGAAGCGGCTGTATTCACACACGGCCATCACGGCCGCCTTTACAGACTGGATTCGCCCCGGTTATCGGGCATGCCGAATTCATCCCTGACTGGAAAGGAGATACATCATGAGCTTCATCATTTGGCTGGTTGTCGGCGGCATCATCGGTTGGATCGCCAGCATGATCATGAGGACCGACGCCCAGCAGGGCGCGCTCATGAACATCGTCGTCGGCATCGTCGGCGCGTTCCTCGGCGGCTGGCTGGGCGGCATGCTGCTCGGCGACGGCGGCACCATCAACAACGGCGATTTCTCGATCTCCGGCCTGCTGATGTCGCTGCTGGGTGCGGTGGTTCTGCTCGCGATCGTCAACATGTTCCGTCGCGGCCGCGCGCGCTGAGCAACAGTTCGACAGGACAGGGAAAAAGCCCGGCAATGCCGGGCTTTTTCTTTTTGCGCGGAGGTGTTGCCGGCGCCGGTTGTATCAGACCGCGAGTTCGACCCAGGCCGGTGCATGGTCGCTCGGACGCTCCCACGTGCGCGGCTCGCGATCAATGCCCGCGCCCGCCAGGCGTGCACGCAATGCCTCCGAAACCAGCGTCAGATCAATACGCAGGCCGAGTTCGCGGCGGAACGCGGCCTGCCGGTAATCCCACCAGCTGAACATCCGCGCGTCGGGGTTGAGCAAACGGAACGCGTCGTGCAGCCCGAGTGCATGCAGGCGGTCGAGCGCATCGCGCTCGGCGCGCGAGGTGAGGATGTGGTCCTCGTTCCACTGCAGGGGATCATGCACGTCGCGCTCGTCGGGCGCGATGTTGAAGTCGCCAAGCAGTACGAGCCCCGGATGACGCCGTAGTTCATCGGTGAGCCAGCCATGCAGCGCCTCGAGCCAGCGCAGCTTGTAGGCGTACTTGTCACTACCGACCGACTGCCCGTTCACCACGTAGACGTCGACGATGCGCACGCCGTTCACCGTGGCTGCCAGCACGCGTTTCTGCTCGTCCTCGAAGCCCGGGATGCCGACCTGCACGTCCTCCAGCGCGCCGCCGCCGGAAGCGTCCATGCGCGACAGGATCGCGACGCCGTTGTAGGTCTTCTGCCCCGAGAACACGCTGCGGTAGCCGAGCGCCGCGAGCGCCGCGTCGGGAAAGCGCGCGTCCTCGAGCTTGGTTTCCTGCAGCGCGACGACATCGGGGCGTGCGGCGGCGAGCCACTGCTCGAGGTGCGGCAGGCGTACGTTGAGCGAGTTGACGTTCCAGCTGGCGATCTTCATGACGCAAGTCTAGCCGCGCGGATCATCGACGCTGGCATCATCGCGCTTTGCCCTCGATGCCCGACACCATGACCCCGATCGATCTGCGCAGCGATACCGTCACCCGCCCCACGCCCGCGATGCGCGAGGCGATGCTGCGCGCGGAGGTGGGCGACGACGTCTATGGCGAGGATCCGACGGTCAACGCGCTGCAGGCGCGCCTTTCCACGGAGCTCGGCTTCGAGGCAGCGCTGTTCACGCCGAGCGGCACGCAGGCCAACCTCGTCGCGCTGATGGCGCACTGCGAGCGCGGCGACGAATACCTCGTCGGCATGGACGCGCATACGTACAAGTTCGAAGGCGGCGGCGCGGCGGTGCTGGGCTCGATCCAGCCACAGCCCATACCGCATGCACCCGACGGCACGCTGCCGCTCGAGGCCGTTGAACACGTGATCAAGCCCGTCGACCCGCACTTCGCGCGCACGCGGCTGCTCTGTCTGGAAAACACATGGCATGGCCGCGTGCTGCCCATGGGCTACCTGCGCGATGCGCGCGAACTGTGCGACCACCACGGCCTGCGCCTGCATCTGGACGGCGCGCGCCTGTACAACGCAGCGGTGGCGCTCGGCGTGCCGGCCGGCGCTGTCACGCGGCATTTCGACAGCGTATCGGTCTGCCTGTCCAAGGGCCTGGGTGCGCCGGTGGGTTCGGTGCTGCTGGGCGACCGCGAGTTCATCGCGCGCGCGGCGCGCTGGCGCAAGGTCTGCGGTGGCGGCATGCGCCAGGCCGGGCTGCTCGCGGCCGCGGCGCTGCACGCGCTCGACCACCACGTCACGCGGCTGGCCGACGACCACCGCCGCGCCGCGCACCTCGCCACGCAACTGGCGAAGCTCGGCTTCGATGCCACGGCACATACGAACATGGTGTTCGTGGATGTGCCGGTCGCGCGGCAGGCGGCACTCAAGGCGCACCTGGCCATGCATGGCGTAGTGATATCGACCGGCTACCTTCCGCAGGTGCGCCTGGTGATGCATCTCGATATCGACGACCCGGGTATCGCGCGCACGCTGGAGGCGTTCGGCGCATTCGCACGTTGAGCCGGATGCGCCAGATGAGGTGATAGCGAGCGGCGCACAGGCGCCAGCCCGCTCGAAACATCGATGCGTGTTTTCGGCTGGCGGCCGCTCCTGTGCAGCAGGCAGCAGCCGCCGGCACGCACGGGCCTACAATCCGCACATGGCCATCCGTTCCTATCGCGAGCATTTTCCGGCCCTCGGGGCACGTGCCTACATCGATGAGGCAGCCACCGTTATCGGCGACGTCGTGCTCGGCGACGATGTCTCGGTGTGGCCCGGCACGGTGATCCGCGGCGACGTCAACTTCATCCGCATCGGCGAGCGCACGAACGTGCAGGATGGCGTCGTCATCCATGTCAGCCATGACGGCCCGCATGCAAAGCTCGGTGGCTTCGCAACCCGTATCGGCGCGGACGTCACCATCGGCCACAAGGCGATCATCCACGCCTGCGAAATCGGCGATGCGGTGCTGATCGGGATGGGCGCGATCGTGCTCGACGGCGCGGTGGTGAGCCGGCACGGTTTCGTCGGCGCGGGCGCGGTGGTGCCACCGGGGAAAGTGGTGGGCGAGGGCGAGTTGTGGCTGGGCAATCCCGCACGCCGGGTGCGCCTGTTGACCGACGCGGAGATCGAAGGCCTGTACTACTCGGCGCAGCACTACGTGCGGCTCAAGGACCGGTATCTGGGCGGTGGCTGATCCACAGCGCGGCCGGTAAAGTCGTCGGGGACTCTGGGGGATATCGAATGATTGCACCGAACGACACGGGCGCCGGGCGCGAATGGAATCCGTATGAACTGGCCACGCCGATCGTGCGCGAAGCTGCCGGGCAGCCGCTGCCCACGCCACTGGCGCGGTCGCGTCCGGCCGATGCGATGCCCGGCCGCCGCGCTTACACGGCAGCGCAGGAACGGGACGAAACTGTCCTCGCCTCGCGTAGCGCACGTTTGCGTGCCGCGCTCATCGACGCCGTGCTCTGGTGCATCCCTCTGGTCTTCGTGCTGCGAGCGGTAACGCAGGCCTATCGGATGAGCGCGCTCGGGCTGCACATGCCTCTCGGGCTCTTCGCATCGAAGATGGTGGTCGCCCTGGTGCTGTGGGCGGTGCTGGCGGCGTGGAACATCGCCTGGCTGGTGCAGCGCGGCCAGAGCGTCGGCAAGCGCCTCGTGGGGATCCGCATCGTGCGTCCCGACGGGTCGCCCGCAAGTGCCGCGCGTCTGTTGCTCATGCGGGGTGGTGCCTTCATGGTGATCAACCGTTTGCTGATGGGCATCCATCCGCTGCTTGCAACGTCCTTCGCACTGGCCGACGTGCTCTTCATTTTTTCGGAAAGCCGGCGCTGCCTGCACGACCGCATCGCGGACACGATCGTCATCAACGCCTGACGCTGAACCCCGCACTCCCGCATGGATCGCCTGCTGCTCGATACCCATCGCGAAGTGGTCACGCCCGAGGGCGTGGCCCTGCACCTGCCCGTGGCCGGGCCGGTGCCGCGCGCACTCGCCTGGCTGCTCGACCTGATGCTGCGGATGGGCCTGCTGCTGGTCGCGTCGATCATCCTGGGCATCGCCGGTAGCGCGGGCATGGGCCTGTACCTGGCGCTGCTGTTCGCCGTGCTGTGGTTCTACCCCGTGCTGTTCGAAGTGCTGTCCGATGGCCGCACACCCGGCAAGCGCGCGCTCGGGCTGCGGGTGGTGGCCAGTGACGGTTCACCGGTGGGCTGGCGGGCATCGTTCGCACGCAACCTGCTACGTACCGTGGACATGCTGCCCTTCGGTTATGCAGCCGGCCTCGTGGCGATGCTCGCCGACCCCGGCGCACGCCGCATCGGCGACATGGTCGCCGGCACACTGGTGATCCACCGCCTGCGCGAGGACGGGATGAGCGATGCGCCTATGGTTCCCGCGCTGGCGCCGGCCATTGCACTGCAGCCAAGCGAACAGGCGGCGGTGGTCGCCTTCGCCGAACGTGCGCCGGCGCTCGGCGATGCGCGCCGCGATGAACTTGCCGACATCGCATCGCCACTCGTCCACGCACGCGGCGCGCAGGCGGCGATGCGCCTGTACGCGACAGCCAATTGGCTGCTCGGGCGCGCATGAAGCAGGAAGCCTTCGTCGCGCGCCATCACACGGAATGGGAGCAGTTCGACGACTGGCTCGTCGCGCGCGGGGACAACGTGCGTCGCGCGCGACGCAGCGCCGAGATACCGGCCCTGCGCGACAGCGAGGTACCCGAGCGCTACCGACGCCTGTGCCAGCACCTCGCGCTGGCCCGCCGTCGCGGCTACAGCGCGCAGGTGACCGGGCGCCTGCAGGGCCTGATGCAGCGCGGCCACGCGGTGCTCTACCGCACGCCCGCGCCCCGATGGTGGCGGGTCGCCACGTTTTTCATCGCCGGCTTTCCACGCCTCGTGCGCGCGCAGGCCGGTTGCATGCTGGTGGCGGCGGCAATGCTCTACGTACCGGCGTTGCTGATCTTCGCTGCGATCCAGTGGCGGCCCGAACTCGCCACCGCGTTGCTGTCGCCCGAGCAGCTCGCGGGCTATGAGCGCATGTATGACGCTTCCGACCCGATGCGTCGGCTGGGCCGTGACAACGGCACCGATGTCGCGATGTTCGGCTTCTACATCCTCAACAACATCTCGATCGGGTTCCGCGCCTTCGCCAGCGGGCTGCTGGCCGGCGTGGGCTCGATGGTTGTGCTGTTCGTCAACGGCGTGATGATCGGCGGCGTTGCCGGGCACCTGCAGGCGGTCGGGCAGGGCGATCCGTTCTGGCGGTTCGTGGCCGGGCATTCCGCGTTCGAATTGACTGCATTCGTCATCGCCGGTGGTGCCGGCCTGCAGCTCGGCCTGCGCCTGGTCGCGCCAGGGCGGCTGCGCCGCATCGACGCGCTGGTGGAGGGCGGGCGACGCGGCGCGCTGCTGTGCGCGGGGGTGTTCGTGATGCTGGTGATGGCCGCGTTCGTCGAGGCCTTCTGGTCGTCGATCGGCTGGATCCCGGCATGGATCAAGTACGGAGTGGCCGCGGTGCTGTGGGCGGGGGTCGCCCTCTGGCTGCTGCGTAGCGGGCGCGGGCGGCTGCCGGATGACGCCGGGCCGTGGGCATGAGGCTCGAAGCACTTACCGTCGTACTGCGGCCCCGTTCCGCCTGGGAAGCCGTCGAGCTGGGAACGATGCTCGTGCGTCGCCATGCCGGTGCGATCTGGCGGCCCTGGTGCCTGGTCACGCTGCCGGTGCTCGCGCTGCTGCTCGCGCTGGGCGGCGCCCTCGGCCACCCGGCGCTGGCGATGCTGCCGATGTGGTGGCTCAAGCCGCTGTTCGACCGCATTCCGCTGTACGTGCTTTCGCGTGCCGTCTTTGGCGAAGTACCCGGCTGGCGCGAGACGCTCGGCGGCGCATTCCGTGGCGGTGGCCGGGCGATGCTGGGCTACCTGACCTGGCGACGCCTGTCACCGGCGCGCGCGTTGCTGATGCCTGTCGATGTACTGGAAGGCGATCCGCAGGGCGACGCCGCGCTGCGCCGGAGCGCGGTGGCCGGCCCGGCCTACGGCGTGGCGGCACTCGCGCTGTTCACCTTCCTCCAGTTCGAATTCGCGCTGTCGCTGGGGCTCGCGGTGTCGGTGCTGCTGTTCGTGCCCGATGCCTATGTGCAGTCGCTGGCGCCCGTGCTGTGGCAGAACCTGCGCGAGGCGCCCGCCTGGCTGCAAGTGCTCGAGGCCGCGCTTGCATGGGTCGCCACCAGCGTGATCGAGCCGTTCTACGTCGGCAGCGGCTTTGGCCTGTATCTCAACCGCCGCACCGAGATCGAAGGCTGGGATATCGAGATCGCTTTCCGCCGCCTGCGTGCGCGCCTGCTGCAGGCCGGGGCGGCCGGCGTGTTCGTGCTGTCGGCGGTACTGCTGTCGGGGCTGCCCTCGCCAGCGCAGGCTGACGGAACGCGCGCGCCGGCCTGCACACGCCCGGCGGCGGCCGCGGACACGCTGCGCACCGTTTTCGGCCGCGACTACGTGGCGGATGACGGCTTCGCCGCGGCGGTCGATGCCGCCTATGCCAGTAACGAACTGCGGCCGCGGCGGAAGGTCGGCGTATGGAAGCCGCGCCGTGCCAGCCGCAGCGACGACACGCTCCCGCCACTGTTCACCTGGCTGACGCGCCTGCTGGGCACGGCGATCGAAGTGCTGCTGTGGATACTCGTCATCGCACTGGTGGTGGTGGCGGTCGCGACCCGGCGACGCTGGTGGCCGTGGCTGCGCTCCATGGCGGGCGGCGCGCCGACACCACCTGATCCGGCAGCCGAAAGAGCCGTCGTTGCAGACATGCCACTGCCTGCTGACATCGCCGCGGCCGCACGTGCACTGCGTGCCGCCGGTCAGGCACGTGATGCATTGGCGCTGGTGTACAGGGCAGCGGTGGCGGCGATGGCTGTGGCCACCGGCCAGAGGCTGCCCCCCGGCACCACCGAGGCCCAGGCCCTGCGCGCCGCGCGTGCGTTGCCGGCCGGCCCGCAACGCGCTTTCGGGCACGTGGTGCGGCTGTGGCAGCACGCGGCCTATGCCGACCGGCCCTCCGATGACGCCACCTTCGAAGCGATGCTCGACGATGCAGCGGCCGCATTCGGATGGCGGCGATGAAGCCGCGCCCCGTTCTGTACGCGCTGCTCGGCGCGGCGCTGGTCGGGGCGTTCGTCGCCTGGTGGCTGCACACCTACAAGCGCGTCGAGGAATGGATCGACCTGCCGCGCACCGGCGAAGCGGTCAGCAACCCGCTGCACGGCCTGCGGCTGTCGCTCGCGCAGCAGGGTCGACGCGTACGTGCCGCGCGCCGCCTCGACCCCACCGCGATGCGCCTCGGCCGCCACGACACCGTGCTGTACGACGGCGACCCGCGCGCGATCGACGGCCGGCTGTCGCGCCAGCTCGACAGCTGGCTCGCAGGCGGCGGCCGGCTGGTGATCGCGACGCCGCCACCGGATGCCGCCGCCGACGCGATGACGGCCGCGCGTGGCCGCGCCGGTCACCTGCCCGTCCCCCTGCTTGATCGCCATGGCGTGCACAGCCGCACCGGCCGGCCGGCCTGCATCGATCTCGGCAACGGCGGCGGCCAGCTGTTCTGCCGCGGACGGCGCTTCGACGTGGCCGGGCCCGTGCGGATCCGCTGGGGCAACGCCGCCGATGGGCTGGTCCATGCGCGCGTGCCGGCAGGCGCGGGCGAGCTCGATGTGCTCGCCGACCTCGACTTCCTGACGACCGATTCTCTCCAGGGTCGCGGCAACGCCGAGCTCGCGCGCCAGCTGTTCGGCCCGCGAGGGCGAGGCGGCACGATCCATCTCGTGCACGTCGTCGACATGCCATCACTCTGGCTGATGCTGCTGCGCGAGGGCTGGCGTGTGTGGCTGCCGCTGCTGCTCGCGCTCGCCGGCTGGCTGGCCGCGCGACGGGTCCGTTTCGGCCCGTTGCTGCCCTCCCCCCTGCCCGGTCGCCGCTCGCTGCTCGAGCATGTCGATGCCAGCGGCGAACACCAGTGGCGCTACGGCCACGGAGACCGCCTGCACGCCGCCCTGCGCGATGCATTCCACGCGCGCCTGCGACGCCGCGACCCGCAGGCCGCCGCGCTCGACGGCGAGGCGCAGATCGCGCAGCTGGTCGCGCGGCTACGCCTGCCGGCCGCGCACATCCGCGACGCGCTGAAAACCCCCGCCGTGCGCGACGCGAAATCGCTCGTCGCGCGCATCGCCACCCTCGTCCGAATGAGAAACCGGTTATGACCGACGCCCCGCAGACCCCGCTCACCGGCGGACAACTCGCCGACCACGCCAGCCGCCTGCGCGAGGCGGTCGGCCAGGCCTTCATCGGCCAGGACGCGATGCTCGAGCAGATCCTCGTCGCCCTGCTGGCGGGCGGCCACGTACTGATCGAAGGCGTGCCCGGCCTGGGCAAGACGCTGCTGGTGCGCGCGCTCGCTGCCGCCATCGATGCCAGCCATGCCCGCGTGCAGTTCACCCCCGACCTGATGCCAAGCGACATCAGCGGCCATGCGGTGTGGGATCCAAAGACGGAGACCTTCAGCATCCGTCGCGGCCCGGTGTTCACCCACCTGCTGCTGGCCGACGAGATCAATCGCGCGCCGGCGAAGACGCAGGCCGCGCTGCTCGAAGCGATGGCCGAACGCCAGGTCACCATCGAAGGGCAGAGCTTCGCGCTGCCGCCACCGTTCATGACGCTGGCGACGCAGAACCCGCTGGAGCACGAAGGCACCTACCCGCTGCCGGAAGCGCAGCTGGACCGCTTCCTGCTGAAGGTGCTGATCGGCTATCCGGCGCATGCCGATGAGACGCGCATGGTCGCGGAGGTGAGCCGCGGCGCATCGAGCACGTTCGACCTGTCGCGGGTGCCGCGGGTGATCGGCCCGGCCGACCTCGTCGCCATGCAGCAGGCCACCGCCGCCCTGCATGTCGATGACGCGGTGATCGACTACGCCGTGCGCATCGCCGCCGCCACGCGTGACTGGGCCGGCATCGCGCTCGGTGCGGGGCCGCGCGGTTCCATCGCACTGGTACGTTGCGCGCGTGCGAACGCCGTGCTGGCCGGCCGCGATTTCGTGACGCCCGACGATGTCCGCGACATCGCCCTGCCGGCGCTGCGCCATCGCATCGCGCTGGCGCCGGAATTGCAGCTCGAGGGCCAGTCGCCCGATGCCGTGCTGCGCGCGCTGCTCGCCCGCGTGGATGCGCCGCGGCAGTGAGCGCACGCGCTGCGCCCTCGCATCCGCCTACGCGGGGCTGGCCGCGTCCGGCCCCCGCCGCGGTGGGCCTGCTGGCGGCGTGGGCGGTGATCGGTGGGCTGGCGACGTTCGGCCTCGTGCCGCCGGCGCTATGGCGCTGGGCGGGTGCGGCCATCGCCGTGGCGCTGATGGCCGACGGGCTGCGGCTGCTGCGCGCGCCGCTGCCCGAGGTGCGCCGACGCATGCCCGATACGTGGGCCGTCGGCGCGGAAACTCCGGTCACGCTCGAGCTGGCATCGCCCACGCCACAACGGCTCGAGGTTTTCGACCTTCACCCTGGCAGCTGGGACATGCGCGGCCTACCCCGTCGCCTCTCGCTGCGCCCCGGCACCGCGACGACGTTCGACTATCACCTGCGCCCGCAAGAGCGCGGCGATTTCCATTTCGACGGCAGCCAGTTGCGCCTGCAGTCGCCGTGGCGGCTGCTGCATCGGGACATCGTGGCCGGCCACGGGCAGCCGGTGCGGGTGTTCCCCAATTTCGCCCCGCTGGCGAAGTTCGCGATGTTCTCCGCCGAGCAGGCCTCGCGGCTGGTCGGCGCGCACCTCAAGCGCCGCCGCGGCGAGGGCACCGACTTCCACCAGATGCGCGAATACCGCGTCGGCGATTCGCTGCGGCAGATCGACTGGAAGGCCAGCGCGCGAACGCGCCGTCTGATCTCGCGCGAATACCAGGACGAACGCAACCAGCAGATCGTGCTGATGCTCGACACCGGCCGCCGGCTGATGGCGCGCGACACGGCCCCCGCGAATGCGGGGGCCACGATGAGCCATTTCGACCACGTGCTCGATGCATCGCTGGTGGTGGCCTGGCTCGCGCTGCGGCAGGGCGATGCGGTGGGGCTGCTCGCCAGCGGTGGCGATGCGGCCTGGGTGCCTCCGCAACGCGGCAGCGCGGCCATCGAGCGCCTGCTGCGCGCGAGCTATGCCCTGCAGCCGCGCCCGGTCGCCACCGATTTCCTCGCTGCAGCCACCGATCTTTCACTGCGCCAGCGCCGGCGCAGCCTCGTCATGCTCGTCACCAACCTGCGCGACGAGGACATGGACGACGTGCTCGCGGCGGTCGTGCTGCTGCGCCGTCGGCACGTGGTCTGCGTGGCGAGCCTGCGTGAGTCGTCGCTCGACGATGCCCTCGCGGCCGACGTGCACGATCTGTCCGGCGCACTGCGGGCCGGCGCGACCGCGCAGTACCTGGCCCGCCGCGGCGAAACGCATGACGCGCTGCGCAGCCACGGCGTGCACGTGCTCGACGTCACCTGCGCGCAGTTGCCGGCGGCGCTGGTGGAGAAG
>SCUY01000183.1 GCA_004322525.1 Lysobacter sp.
GGATCGACACGATCACGAATACGATCCGCAGGAGGGTGGAACTCCAGCCGAAGCGGCGTGCGATGCCGCCCATGACACCGGCGACCATCCGGTCGTGGCGGGAGCGTCGGATCGGTGCGGCTTCCATCAGGCGGCTTCCATCGGAGCAGTGTGTGCAAGTCTAGGTGGCGTCCGTGATCACGCCGTGGTCGCTCACCAGCGGCCGGGACGTGTCAGCGGCGGCGCTTCCCGCTGGCGGTCGTATGCGCGCAGGTCATCGCGGATGTGCGCGATACGCTGGCGTGCGATGGCATTGCGCTGTTCGTCGAGCACCACGCCGTCGAGCAGTTCGGCCATGCGCTGGGCTGTGGGCAGCATCGTGTCCCATGCATCCAGCGCGGCGACCGGCGCCGGCAGTGTCAGGAAGAAAGCGATCGCCGGCGTTTTCAGTTCGTGGATGTTGGCTATGTCGAAGCTACCGGGCTTCATGATGTTGGCGACACTGAAAACCGGGCCACGCTCGGGGTGGCTGTCCACCAGGCGATGAAATACGCCCATGTGGCCGTAGACCAGGCCTGCCCGCTCGGCCGCGACCACGATATCCGCGCCTTGCAGCATCTGGCCGGCACGCGCGGCGAGGTAGAGCGTCACGATCTTGTCGAACGCGTCGGTAGTGCGCTTGCCAAGCTCGCTGGATGCGGGCGGTGGAGCACCCTGCGACAGGTCAAGCCCCTGCTGCATCGGGCCTGGCGTGTCACCTGCGGCGAGCTCCGATTCCAGCTGTTCGCCGAGCGTGGGTTCGACTCGCATGCCGTCGTCGCCACGCGGAACCCGGCGCCCCTGCCCCGCCTTCTTCGGCCGGCCGAAAAAGATGATCGCCGCGACGAGCACCACGCTCGCGACGAGGATCCAGATGCGCAGCATCGTCATGTCCGACATCGTGTGCTCCAGCGGGAATCAGGCGGCGCCGGCAAGGCGCGCCGCTTCGGCGAGGTCGACGGAAACGAGGCGGCTCACGCCCGGCTCGCGCATGGTCACGCCCATGAGCTGCCGCGCGGCTTCCATCGTGACCTTGTTATGGGTGACGAACAGGAACTGTACCTGCTCGCTCATCTCGTTGACCATCGCGGTGAACCGGCCCACGTTCGCCTCGTCGAGCGGTGCGTCCACCTCGTCGAGCAGGCAGAACGGCGCCGGATTCAGCCGGAAGATCGCGAAGACCAGCGCGACCGCGGTCATCGCCTTCTCGCCGCCGGACAGCAGCGAGATGTTTGAAACACGCTTGCCCGGTGGCCGCGCCATGATCGCAACGCCGGTATCCAGCAGGTCTTCGCCCGTGAGCTCCAGGTAGGCGTGGCCGCCGCCGAACAGGCGCGGATACAACTCCTGCATACCCGCGTTGACCCGGTCGAACGTGTCCTTGAAACGGCCGCGCGTCTCGCGATCGATCTTGCGGATCGCGTCTTCCAGCGTCTCCAGCGCGGTGGTGAGGTCGAGGTGCTGCGCGTCGAGGTAGTCCTTCCGCTGCGCCGCTTCCGCGTGCTCCTGGATCGCCGCGAGGTTGACCGGTTCGAGCCGCCGCAGCTTGGTGTCGAGTTCTGCGACGGCGCGCTCCCACGCCGTGGCATCCATGTCGTCGGTGAGACGCGCGATCACATCATCGAGGACAAAACCGGCCTCGACCACCATTGCCGATATCTGTTCGGCCTTGAGCGACAGGGCCTGAAGTTCCAGTCGCCGCTGGCCGATAGCCTCACGTTGCTGCAGCGACTGTTCATCGCGTTGCTGGCGGACCAGCTCGAATCCGCGCAGTTCATGGTCAATGCCATCGACCTGCGTGCGCGCGGCGGTGAGCCGCTGCTCGGCCAGCACGCGCTGCTCCAGGGCGACCTGGCGCTGTGCTTCCAGTTCGCGCACCGGCGCATCGCCATCGGCGAGCTGGCTTGCGAGTTCGCCCAATCGCGAATCGAGTTGACCGCGCTGCCCGCTCATGCGCGCCAGCGCCTGTTCCAGGCCCGCCAATTGCGCGCGCTGCGACTCCACCGTCAGCGCCAGCGCATGGGCCACGTCGCGGGCTTCGCGCGCGGCGGTGCGTGCGGCATCGCGCGACTCGGCCAGGCGGCGACGCTCGGCTTCGAGCCCGATCCGCGCATCTTCCAGCTCGGACATGCGGGACACCGCGGCTTCCTGGTTGCTACGCGCGAGGCGCGACTGTTCGCGCGCCGCCTCAAGCGTTTCCGACAGCTGGACGAGCTCGGCGTCGATGCGGTCGATCCGCCCGCGCGCGGCATCCACCCGACCCTGCAGGCTCTGCAGCTGACCGCCGAGTTCCGAGACGCTGCGATGCGCCATGTAGAGCGAACGCTGCGCATCCTCGCGCTGCTGCTCGGCCGCCAGGTGGCGATCACGCAGGTCGACCAACGCGGCGTCGAGTTCGCGCTCGCGCACGACGGCTGTTTCGATCCCGGCGCGAAGCGACTGGATCTCGCGCTCGCGCAACAGAGCACCCTGCCCGGCCGCGCTCGCTCGTTGCACCTGGATCCAGCCATCGCCCACGCGCTCACCGGCGCGGGTGATGACGAGTTCGCCGTCGCTGAGCGTCGGCACCAACCGGAGTGCCGATTCGAGGTCGTCCGCGACGTGCACGCGGGAAAGCAGCGCACGGATGGGGGCGGGCCCCTTGACTCGCGCCGCGAGGCTACCGGGTGCGCATGCGCGATCGGCGGTATCGGCCGCGACGAGCGCGAGCCGCCCTTCGGCCAGTTCGGCGAGCGCGTCGGCGACCGCGGCCGGCCGGTCGACCAGCACGCCTTCGATGAGGTGCCCGAGCGCCGTCTCTACGGCTGTTTCCCAACCGCTTTCGACCCGAAGCGATTCGCCGACCCGCGGCGCGTCCTGCAAGCCGTGCGCGCGCAGCCAGTCCATTGCGCGGCCCTGTTCCTGGCCCAGCGCCGCAGCCTGCAACGTCTCCAGGCCTGAAAGGCGCCCACGCGTGGCCTGCGACTGCTTGCGGAGCTCGGCGAGCTGGGCCTGCGACTCGCGCTGCCGCTCCTGCACGTCGTCCACTACCTGTTTGCGCGCATCGAGTTCGTTGGCAAGCGTGTCGAGCGCGAGCTTTTGCACCTCAAGCTGCTCCAGCATCGTCGCGGCGGAAGCCGACAGGGCGTCGACGTCGAGGCTTGCGCGCTCGGCTGACAGTGCCTCGCGCCGGCGCTCGGCATCCAGTGCGCTGCGATCCAGATGTTCCAGCCGCGTGCGCTCGACATCGGCGGCGCGAGTAGCCTCGGCCTGCGCCCGGGCGTGGGCGTCCCAGCGGTGCTGCCAGTCGCCGAGCCTTGCTTCCGCATCACGCAGGGCATCCTGGCGGGCGGCGTCCTCGTCCCGGAGGGTCTGGAGGCGTGGCTCGCCGTCTTCCAGCGCATTGCGCAGCGCATCCAGCCGGGCCTGGTCGCTGCCGATGTGGGTAGCGATCTCCGACAGCTGTACCTGCGCCTCGTCGCGCGCGCGCTGCAGCCGCGTAGCCATCTCGCTCTGATGCTGGATCTGCTGTTCGATGCGCGCCAGCGTGCTGCCGGCCCCATAACTCTCCGCCTGAGCATGGGACAGGGTTCCAGCCGCTTCTTCACGGCGGACGCGTCCTTCTTCCAGCTGGCGCTCGGCCTCGCGCTGCTCGGCGACAAGCTGTTGCAGGCGGGTCTCGGCGGTGGCCAGCTTTTCGCGCTGGCCCTGCAGCTTCAGGTCTAGCGCGCGGTATTCGAGCGCTTTCCACTCCGCATTCCTGATCCGGCGCTCGGCCTGGATCGCCTGGTACTGCTCGGCCTGCCGCGCCTGCCTGGCGAGGTGCTGCAGCTGCTTGCCCACTTCATCGCGCAGGTCGTTGAGCCGGTCGAGGTTCTCGCGCGTATGGCGGATGCGCGTCTCTGTCTCCCTGCGGCGCTCCTTGTACTTGGAGATGCCGGCGGCCTCTTCCAGGTACATGCGAAGGTCCTCCGGGCGCGCTTCGATGATCTGGCTGATCATCCCCTGCTCGATGATCGAATAGCTGCGCGCACCCAGGCCGGTACCGAGAAAAAGGTCGGTGACGTCGCGACGGCGGCACTTGGTGCCGTTCAGGGTGTACTGGCTGTTGCCATCGCGCGAGACCGTGCGCTTGACGGAAATTTCATTGAACGCGGCGAATTCGCCGGTGATTGTGTGGTCGGAATTGTCGAATACCAGCTCGACCATCGCCTGCGACACCGGCTTGCGCGCGGAGGAGCCGGCGAAGATCACGTCGGTGAGCGAATCCCCGCGCAGGCGGCTGGCCGAACTCTCGCCCATCACCCAGCGCACGGCGTCGATGATGTTCGACTTGCCGCAGCCGTTGGGGCCGACGACGCCGGTCATGTTGCCGGACAGGTGCAGCGTGGTCGGGTCGACGAAAGACTTGAAGCCCGACAGCTTGATCGTGGAAAGACGCATGCGGCGAAGCGGCCTCTTGTACGCGGGGGCTCGCGGTGGGAATGCCGGGTGACCGGCGCGCGCGGCCAGCGAGTATAGCGGCGGTCATCACGCCGGCAGGATGCGCCCGTGCCGCGCAGGGGGCATGATCATTCCCATGGTCACGGGGCCCCTCGCCGGTCGTCCAATCACCCAGCACCTGCCCGACCCGGCAGGCGTGTCCGCTTTGCATGTCCACAGGGACCTCCACGTCTGGACCTGGGCGAGTGCGGTCGCCATCGCCGGCGAGCTCCGGCGTGACCTGCAGGCCTCTCCCCGTACGCGCCTGATCGTCGATGGCAGCGGGACGGCGGTACCGGTGCTCCAGGCGCTGGCGCGCGCACCGCTGGACTGGAGTCGCGTCGATGTGGGCCTGACCGACGAACGCTGGCTGCATCCGGACGACCCCGACAGCAAGGCCGCGCTGGTGAGGCGTCACCTGCTGCGCGACCACGCGGCGCCCGCGCGTTTCGAGACACTGACGTCGGCGGGACGAAGGATCGAGGATGCGCTCGCCATGGCCAATGCGCATGCGCAGCAGGCCCCGAACGTGGCCGTGGTGACACTGGGCGACGATGGCCACCTCGCAGGGCTCTTTGCCGATGCGCCGGACTACGCCCGGGTCGTTACGTCCCGACAGGCCTATGCAAGCTTCGACGCGCCGACCAGCGCCTCCGCCACGCCCTGGTCACGCCGGCTGACCGCGACGCCCTGGGGCCTGGCGCGTGCACGACTGGTCGTGCTGCTCCTCCACGGCCCCACCCAGCGCGCGCTGTTCGAGGCAGCGGCCGCTGGGGAGTCTGAAGGGGCATCGCCGCTTGTCGCCCTGCACCATGCGGGCGCCGCGATCCAGGCGCACTGGCATCCCTGAGTATCAGCCCGGAGCCCTGGCATCGATGGCCAGTGCGTGGATATCCGTCGTCATGAGATCGCCCAGCGCGGCATAGACCTCCCGATGCCGGGCCAGCAGTCCCAGGGCCGCGAACCGGTCGCTGACGATGATGACGCGGAAATGCCCCCGGCCATCGCGTGCACCGGCATGACCGGCGTGCCGATGGCTCTCGTCAATGACTTCCAGTGACGCCGGCTGGAAGGTCGCCTCGAGCGCATGGCGGATCGCCGGCAGACGCTCGGCAGGCGTCATGGCAGTACCGGCCGGAACGGACGTACATCGACGGTGGCGTAGACGCCTGCTTCGACGTAGGGATCGGCTGCTGCCCATGCCCGTGCGGCGTCCAGGGACTCGAACTCGGCCACCAGCAGGCTGCCGGTAAATCCTGCGGGGCCGGGGTCCTCGGCATCGATCGCTGGACAAGGCCCCGCAAGAAGCAGCCGCCCTGCATCACGCAGAACTTCGAGCCGCGCGAGGTGGCGCGGCCGCGCCTCCAGCCGCTGAGGAAGGCTGTCGGGCCCGTCGCGCGCATCGATCACGTACCACATGGCATGGCTCCGGGCCGGGGAGCGCGGATTCTACGTCCCGTTGCCGGCCCGCGAACGTGCTGGACAGCGCGCTGCAGGCCCGCGTACCCTAGCCCCGACGTGCCTCACGGCCGTACGTGGCCTGCGGCGCCCCGACCCGCATCGTCCGCCGGCCCCCGGGACTCCTGCCGACCGATCCCCACCCCGGCCCCTGCCGGCTCGGACGGCGCCTCGGTTCCCGCCTCATCCAGCAAGCCGCAACATCGAAGGATCGGCCCGAGCCGGTTCGCGCCCCATAGCGTGCAGTGCCCAGGCCCGGAGGGGCCGGCCCCGAATGACCGACGACGTCGCGCCTCAGGCGACCGAGCACAACCAGCAGTCCGGCGGGATTCCACCCGTGGCCAGCCGCCCGCAGCAGCAGGAAATGCCGCTGGCGGTGGTGCTTGGGCAGCCGGTTCTGCAGATCCCGCAGGATCTCTACATCCCACCGGATGCGCTGGAAATCATCCTCGATGCCTTCGAGGGCCCACTTGACCTGCTGCTCTACCTGATCCGCCGGCAGAACCTGGACATCCTCGACATCCCGGTCGCGGATATCACCCGGCAGTACGTGCTCTATATCGGCGCGATGCACGAGATGCGCTTCGAGCTCGCTGCCGATTACCTCGTGATGGCCGCGATCCTGGCGGAGATCAAATCACGCATGCTGCTTCCCCGGATCACCAGCGACGAAGGCCTCGAGGAAGACCCGCGTGCCGAGCTGGTCCGTCGATTGCAGGAATACGAGCGTTTCAAGAAAGCGGCGGAGGACATCGACACCCTTCCCCGCCAGGATCGCGATACGGTGCCGGCGCAGGCGCACGTGCCGGAGCGTGCGGCGGTGCGGCTGCCACCGCCGGTCGACCTGCGTGAGATGCTGCTGGCGCTGCACGATGTATTCAAGCGCGCCGAGCTGTTCTCGCAACATGCGATCCGGCGCGATGCATTGAGCGTGCGCCAGCGCATGGCAGAGGTGCTTGAACGGCTCGCGGACGGCGCGTTCCACCGCTTCGAATCGCTGTTCGACCCCACGGAAGGGCGCGCCGGGATCATCGTCACCTTCCTTGGCATGCTCACCCTGGCCAAGGAACAACTGCTCGAGATCGTGCAGGAAGCGCCCATGGCGCCGATCTACGTCAAATCGCTTGCGCTGTTGAAGGATCCGTCCGCCATGGAGCTGACGAGTGAATTCGATGCCGATGCCGCGAACGACGCCGCATGACTGGCGCCTGCGTTCCGCCCGCTTTTCGCACCGACCGACCCTCCCGCGATGGCGACCGCCAACGCATCGGAAACGACAGGAACGCATGGATTCCGCCGACCAACCACTGATCGTCCGCATCGTTGAAGCCGCGCTGCTCGCCTCCGGCCAGCCGCTCTCCCTCGGGCAGCTGCGCGAGCTTTTCCCGGAGGACCAGCCCGCGCCCAACGGTGCGGTGGAGAGCGCGATCGAGACATTGCGGGCCGGATGCGCCGAGCGTGGTGTCGAACTGGTCGAGGTCGCATCGGGCTTCCGCTTCCAGGTGAAGGACGACGTGCATCCGTGGGTGTCGCGCCTGTGGACCGAGCGGCAGACCCGCTACACGCGCGCCACGCTGGAGACCCTCGCGCTGATCGCCTACCGCCAGCCGATCACCCGTGGCGAGATCGAACAGGTGCGCGGCGTGTCGGTGAGCAGCAACATCATCAAGGCGCTGGAAGAACGCGAGTGGATCCGTGTCGTCGGCCACCGCGACGTGCCAGGTCGCCCGGCACTGTTCGGTACAACGAAAACGTTCCTCGACTATTTCGGCCTGAAGCGCCTCGACGAGTTGCCGCCACTGTCCGAATTGAAAGACATCGGCGAGTTGGAGCCGCAGCTGCAGTTCGACGGGGCGTCCGGGATCAACGCGAAGATCGGAGTACAGGGCATGGTGGCGGGAAACGAGGGGGCGCCCGAGCCGGGCCATGCCTCCGCGACCTGCGATGCGCACGGCACCACAGAAGCCGACGAGAGTGCCGGACAGGACGGCGAGAACGATATCTCCGACCGCAGCGGGCGATCCGATGTGGCCGGAACGGTCGGCGACGAAACCCGTGATGAAGAAAATGCAGTCGTGCTCTCCTTCCGCAACGAGCGCCCCGTGGTGTTCGAGGACGACGCGCTCGACGACCTCACCGACGCCGCCGATGGCGACGTCGAACCCGAAGCCGCGCCGGGATCGCGCGCGGCGACCGAGAACGATCACGAGCAAGACAACGCCGTCGAGACGACGACCGTTCCCACAATGACGTCCGCATCGAACGATGCGGCGGAGCCGAACCAAAATGACTGAAGAAGAAAAGGGCCGAAAGCTCACCCTCCGGCGTGAACAACCGGCCGCCCCACCGGCTCCGCGTCTCGAAGAGCGCCTGCACAAGGTGCTCGCCCAGGCTGGGCTCGGTTCGCGCCGGGCGCTCGAGCAGCGCATTGCCGATGGCCTGATAAAGGTCAACGGCGAGATCGCGCAGGTCGGGATGAGTGTCGGCAGCGGTGACAAGATCGACCTCGACGGTCGCCAGTTCGTGGCCTCCGCGCTGACCGAGCCGCCGCGCCTGCTGATGTACAACAAGCCCGAAGGCGAAGTGACCACGCGCGAGGACCCCGAGGGACGCCCGACCATCTTCGAGTCGCTGCCAGCGCTCAAGGGTTCGCGCTGGATCGCGATCGGCCGCCTGGACATCAACACCACCGGCCTGCTGCTGCTCACCACCGACGGTGAGCTGGCGAATGCGTTGATGCATCCATCCAAGGAAGTCGAGCGCGAGTACGTCTGCCGCGTGCGCCCGCCGGAGGGGGAAGAACACGTATCCGATGCGATCGTCGAGCGCCTCGCGCGCGGCGTTGCGCTTGAGGACGGCCCCGCCAAGTTCGATGAAATCGAAAAAATCGGTGGCAGTGATTCGCACGACTGGTATCGCGTGGTCGTCAAGGAAGGCCGCAATCGCGAAGTACGCCGCCTGTGGGAGTCGCAGGGCTGCCAGGTGAGCCGGCTCAAGCGCGTGCGGTACGGCGGCGTCGAACTGCCGCGTGAGTTGCTGCGCAGCCAGTCGCAGGAATTGCCGACCTCGCGCGTCGACCAGCTGCGTCGCGACCTCGGTCTCGAAGAAGGCACGCCTTCGGCGCTGACGCTGCAGCCGGTGATCGGCCAGCGCCGCGCGCCGAAGTCGACGATCCATTTCTCCGGTGAGCGCACGCAGGGCTATGTCGGGGGCCAAGGCACGGCGGACGAGGGACGCGAGCTGCGCCGCTTCGACAATGTGCGCGAGGACCGCGGCCGCGGCCGCGGTGGCCCGCGCAAGCACGGTGGGCTTACGGTTAGCGGCGAAGCGGCGGCCCACCAGGCCAACAAGCCGTTCAAGCAACGTCACGATAAGGGGCCGCGGGCATTGCCCGATGGCAACCCGGCGGCATTCCGCACCTGGTATGTGCCCGATGGCGTGGAGACCGGGCCGGCCGGCCATCGCAATCCCGATGGCCGTACACGCAAGCCCTATGGGGCGAAGCCGGCCGGCAGGCCCGGCGGCCGCCCGGGGCCTGCGGGCGCTTCCGGGCGCCCTGGCGGAGGCGCAGGTCGTCCGCCCAGCGGGCCCCGGCCGGGTGGCTTCAATGAGGACCGCAGCGGAGAACGCGGGCCCTACGGCGCGGGGGCGGGGCGCAAGCCTGGTGGCCCGAAACCGGGTGGGCAGCGCCATCCGTACGGCCATCCGGGCAATGCGCCTTCATTTCCGTCGGACCATGCCAACCCCGGTGCCGGCGGTTATGACCGCCCGCGTGGTCCGCGGCCCGGTGGCGGCCTGAGCGCTGGACGCCCGGGTGGCCCCGGCGCGCGGCCCGCTGGACCCGGCGGTGGCCGCCCCGGCGGTGCACCCGGTGCGGGACGCCCGGGTGGGCGGCCTGGCGGTGCACCCGGCGGTCGTCCCGCTGGTGGGCCGGGCGGACGTCCCGGGCCCGGTGGCCCGCGGGGTAACCGCCCGCCAGGTGGCGGCCGGGGCGGCCCACGTACCTGAGCTTGAGCTTGGGCGGGTCCGGCGCCTGGGGCGCTGGCCCGGCCGGTGTTTTTGACGTTTCTCCGCAGATCGCCGCGATGCCGGCCCTGTGCCTGACTGCACGGGGCTGACCGAGCGCCTGAGCGCGTGCGGTCACCTTCGCGGCTCCCGCGCTGACGGCGTCGGCTCGCCAGGCGCCGCCGTAGTCCTCGCATCGGAACCGTTTCGACACGACGCGCGAAAGCGGCTCCGTTACGCCCGATGGAATGCGGTCACGCCACCACAGGGTGGCAAGGCAACCGGACCTCGAACCGGCTGCCCTGCCCGATTCCCGCGCTTTGCGCGAGCACGGTACCGGCGTGCACCTCCACCAGTTCGCGCACCACGGCAAGCCCGATGCCCAGCCCCTCGCGGTTGTAGCCAGCCGCGTGCGGCTCCTGCACGAAGACATCGAAGACGTGCGACAGCGCAGCCGTGCCGATGCCGATGCCGCTGTCGGTGACACTCACCACCAGCGTGGTCTCGAAGACCTCTGCCTCGATCACGATGCGCCCTTCCTCGGGCGTGTATTTGCACGCGTTGAACAGCAGATTGCTGAACACCTGCACCAGCCGCGCGGCATCGCCCGGGAGCGTGACCCGGGCGGCCGGCAGGCGTATTTCAAGCCGCTGGCGACGCGCTTCGATCGCCGGTTCGCACATCTCCCGCACCTCGTGGATCAGGCGCGCGAGTTCGAGCGTTTCCACGTGAAGGTGGAACTTTCCGCTGCGGGCTCGCGACACGTCCATCAGGTCTTCCACCAGCCTCGACAGATGGCCCACCTGGCGTTCGATCACACCTTGCATCCGGCCCAGCTGTTCCCGGTCGGCGCTGCGCAGCAATGCCGCGGCGGCGCGGATCGGCATCAGCGGGTTACGCAATTCATGCACGACCATCGCCACCCCCTGCGAATGCTCGCGCAGGGCTGTCTGTGCCGCCTCGCGCTCATCCTGCGAAGCAAGTGCGGACACCAACAGACGCTCGTTCGCCTCCCTCAATAGCGCCTCGCGGTTATCAACACGCCCGCGCGGATCATCGCGGCGGCCACCGCCATGGACGGCGTGTTCGCGCATTCCCGACCCTGCCCGCGCCCGTGCGATACGCGACGCCGGAAGCCCCTTGGCCCGAAACATGGCCGCATCCGCACCCTTCATCAATGTGCGGGCGTCATCGCCATCGTCCGGGAACACGCTCACGCCGATGCTGGCCGCAATCCCCGAATCGTGGCCCTCTGCAGTCACTACGCCTGAAAGTGCGGCAAGCACCTTGCGTGCCACCTGTTCGGCCTCATCGGCCTCGCCGATTTCCGGCAGCAGCAGCACGAATTCATCACCGCCGTAGCGGCTTACTGTGTCCGTTTCGCGGACCGCCGACAGCATCGCCTGCGCCGCCGACTTGAGCACCTCGTCGCCCGCGGCGTGGCCCAGCGTGTCGTTGACACGCTTGAACTGGTCGAGGTCGACGAACAGCACCGCGGCGCGCGTGCCGCGCCTGCAAGCGGCGGCAAGGCCCTGCGAGAGACGGTCGAACAGCACGAGGCGGTTTGGCAGGCCGGTCAATGCGTCGAGATCGGCGGTGCGGGCCATGGCCTCGACCGCCTGTGCCGCGTCGTCTATGTCTTCGTGGCAGCGGAGTAGTGCGATCACCAGTTGTGCGTTCGCTTCGGAAAGCGTTTCGGCGCACGTGGGCGGCGCGAGCGCCGCCACGGACAGTGAACTCTCCGCTCCATGCGTGGCATGGGCGATGCGCGCCAACAACGACATCAGGCTACGTCGCGCCTGCTCCGCCTCATGACGCAGACGGGCCAGTTCGCCCGCTGCCAGCGCGGCTTCGTCGGGATGCCCCGCAGACCATTGCACCTCCGGCGGGCGCATCGGGGTCATCGCTGCTCCAGCTGCCCCGAAGTGTGGGCAGGTACCGCCGTGTCGCAAGGCGTATCTCGCCGCGTCGGCTGGCCACCAAGCTGGCCCTCGTAACCGGTAAGCGTCTCGCCGACATGCAGGCCATCGGCATCGATCGTGTATTCACGCAGCTCGTTCGAGTGCGCGTGCGCGCGCACCTTCACCACCGCCAGCACCCGACGCAACCTGCTTTCCACCTCGATGTAACGCTGCACGATGATCGCGTCGGTAAGGAACGCGGTGCCGTACGGGCTGAAGCGCAGGTCGGTGTATCGGTCCTCGAGCTCCGACGTCATCAGCATGGTCACGCCGGTGGCGCTCAGTGCGGTCACCATGCGCAGCATGGATTCACGGAAATCCGCCCGGTAGGTGGGCGCGATGCGCAGCTCGAAGCCCGAGAGCGAATCGATCACCAGCCGCGTGGCGCCGGTGAGCGCGATCTGCTCCATCAGCAGCGCGAGGATCTCGTCGATCGAAAGATCAGGCGCGGCCGTCTCCACCAGCACCACGTTGCCCGATTCGATCAGGGCGGCCACCTGGGGGCTGCGCCGCTCTTCTGGCCTCTGCTCGAAGGAGGCGATCAGGCCACGCTCGCCCAGGCGCGCGCCTTCGGCCAGGAACGCCGCCGCGGCGATGCTCTTGCCAGAGCCGGAAGGCCCGGCCATCAAGAGCGAATAGCCGCGTGGCAGGCCGCCGCCGAGCATGTCATCCAGCCCGTCCACACCGAGGCGAGCCCGCCCGCCGGCAGGCAAAAGCCGGGGAGAAACGCAGCCCACCTGCGCGGGTGGGAATACACGTATGCCCTGCCCGCTGATGCGAAAGGAGTGCAGGCCGGGCACGGTCGCCTGGCCACGCATCTTCGCGATCTGGAGCTTGCGCACCATCGAATTGCGATCAACGCTCTGGCTCAGGCGCAGCAGGCCGTCGGAAACGGTGAACACCGGGTTGCTTTCGGCATCGTCGGA
>SCUY01000184.1 GCA_004322525.1 Lysobacter sp.
ACCTCGGCGCGGATGCGGCTGCGGCGAGGTCGAGCGCGCCGCGCAGGCCGTTGACGGCACCGCGCGAATCGAGCCCGGCGTCCTCGAGGAGGTCAACGGCCTCGTCGAATGGCCGAAGGCGGTGCTGTGCGGATTCGAGCGCGAGTTCCTGCGCGTGCCGTCCGAGGCGCTGATCGCCACGATGGAGACGAACCAGAAGTTCTTCCCGGTGCTCGACGGCAGCGATCGATTGAGCGAGCACTTCGTCGGCATCGCCAACATCGAATCGAAGGACGAGGGCGAGGTGCGCAAGGGCTATGAGCGCGTGATCCGCCCGCGCTTCGCCGATGCGGGCTTCTTCTTCGACGAAGACCTCAAGCAGGGCCTGTCGGCGATGGGCGAAGGGCTGTCGGGCGTCACCTACCAGGCCAAGCTCGGCACCGTGGCCGACAAGGCCGCGCGCGTCGCCGCGCTGGCGGCATCGATCGCCGAAAGCGCAGGCGTCGATCCCGCGCTCGCGGGCCGCGCGTCGCTGGTGTCGAAGAACGACCTGCAGTCGCGCATGGTCGGCGAATTCCCGGAGTTGCAGGGCATCGCGGGCCGCTACTACGCGCTGCATGACGACGCCCTCGCGGATGTCGGCGACGTCGCGCGTTACGAGCTTGCGCAGGCGCTCGATGAGATCTACATGCCGCGCTTCGCCGGCGATGCGATCGCGCCGTCCAAGCTCGGACAGGTGCTGGCGATCGCCGAGCGTCTGGACACGCTCGCCGGCGGCTTCGCGGCCGATTTGCGCCCCACCGGAAACAAAGACCCGTTCGCGCTGCGCCGTAATGCGCTTGGGTTGGCGCGCACGCTGCTGGAGGGTGGGCATGACCTGATGTTGCATGGGCTCGTCGAATGCGCAGTCGCGTTGCAGCCAGCGCAGGGCGCCGACAGCGGCGCGTACGACGTGACCCATTTCGTCTACGACCGCCTGCGCGGCTATTACGCCGATCGGGGCATCACGCCGCAACAGTTCGACGCCGTGCTCAATGCGGTGCACGAGTCGCTGCCCGACTTCGACGCGCGCATCAATGCGGTTCGCGCGTTCGCCTCGTTGCCGGAGGCCGCGGCGCTGGCGGCCGCCAACAAGCGCATCCGCAACATCCTGCGCAAGGCCGATGGTGAGGTCGCGGCCACGCCCGATGCCGCGCTCTACACGGACGACGCCGAGCGCGATCTCGCCACGGCGGTCGACGCCGCGATCATCGACACCGATCCGCTGCTCGCGCGTCGCGATTACGCCGGCACGCTCGCGCGCCTCGCCCGGCTACGGCCGGTGGTCGATACGTTCTTCGACAAGGTGATGGTCAACGTCGATGACGAAGCGGTGCGCCGTAATCGCCTCGCGCTGCTGCAGCGCCTCGCTGATCGGCTCGGCAGCGTGGCGGCCATCGAACACCTCTCGCTCTGAGGCCATGCACCACGCGTGGCGACGGCGTTTACATCGCCGTCGCTATCCTGAGTGGATGCCGATTTCCTTCCGCGGCGGCGCGACCGCCGCTCTCCTCTTCGCGCTGCTCTGCGCCGCGTTCGGCGCCCGTGCGACGGAAATCTCCCGCATCGACATCACCGGCCTCGACGGAGCGATGGCGGACAACGTGCGGCAGTCGCTCTCGCTTGCCGAAGCGATCGGCCGCGAGCATTCCGAGCGACGCCTGCAGTACCTGCTCGATGCGGTCGAACGTGAAACGCGCGAAGCGCTCGAGCCGTTCGGCTATTACGCCCCCATCGTGCGCGTGCGCCGCGATGGCGGCGTGGTCAGGGTGGCGGTGGAGGCCGGTGCGCCGGTGCGCGTGCGTCGCCGGTCGGTGGCGGTGGAGGGCGAGGCCGGCGCGGACGCCGTGGTGCGCGAGGATGTCGCCGCGTTCCGGCCAGGCGCCGGCGAGCCGCTCGACCATGTCGCCTACGAGGCGAGCAAGGGGCGCATCGGCCGGCGCCTTGCCGAGCGCGGCTATTTCGATGCGGAACTCGCGCGGCATAGCGTCGAGGTCACCCGCGCGCAGCAGGCCGCCGACATCGACCTGCTCTGGCGCAGCGGCGCGCGCTACACGATGGGCGATGTGAGCTTCAGCCAGGCACCGGCATCGGTGGTGGACGCCGACCTGCTGCAGAAGCTCGTTTCATGGCCCAAGGGCGCGCCCTTCCTGCAGACGCGGGTCGAACGCCTGCGCGAATCATTGCAGCGACTCGACTACTTCGCCGCGATCGATGTCGAGATCCATCCCGAGAACGCGACAGGCCGGCAGGTGCCGGTCGCGGTCAGCCTGACGCCCGCCCGGCGCAGCATCTATACCGCCGGCCTGAGCTACGGCTCCGACAGCGGCGCGGGCGTGCGGCTTGGCATGGAGCGCCGCTATCTCAACCGTCGTGGCCACAAGGCCCAGGCGCAACTCGACTTCGCGCAGCGGCGCAAGACACTCACCCTGCAATACCGCATTCCGGCGTTCGCCTGGCTCGATGGCTGGTACACGCTGGGCCTGCAGGCGGCAGACGAGCAGACCGACTACATCGACAATCGCCGCGTGGAGTTCGTTGCCAGCCGCAGCGGCCAGGTGAGCCGCGAGCTCAATGCGGTGGCCGGGCTGCACGTGCTGCGTGAGCGCTGGGCCTATGCCGCGGAGGACGACGGCAACCCGTCGACACCGCCGGATTACCGCTACGCCTCGTTCACCTATCCGCAGCTCGATGCCGCCTATGTAGGCGTCGACAACCGCCTTATGCCGCGCCGCGGTTTCGGCGCGACCGCGGCCGTGCGCGGCGGCCTCGGACAGGTGGAAGCGTCCCGGCGCGTCAGCGTGGTGCAGGCGCGCGCGACCCTGCAGTGGTTCCACGGCCTCGGCCAAACCAGCCGGCTGATCACCCGTGGCGAGCTGGGCCAGACCTGGAGCGACGCGCCGGTCGGCACGCTGCCGCCCTCCCTGCGCTTCCATGCGGGCGGCGAGCGCAGCATCCGCGGCTACGGCTGGCGCGAGGTCGGCCCGCGTGTCGGCGTGCAGGGCCGGCGCTTCGCGGTGGGCGCGCGCAACGTGATCACCTCGAGCATCGAATACGAGCGGTACTTCCGCCCGCAGTGGGGTTTCGCGGTGTTCGTCGACGGCGGCAGCGCGTTCAACCGCCGCCCCGACTGGCATACCGGCGTCGGAGTCGGCCTGCGCTGGAAATCACCGGTGGGGCCGGTGCGCATCGACATCGCGCGCGGCATTAAAAACCCGGACTCGCCGTTCCAGATCTACCTCGGCCTCGGGGCGGAGCTGTGAGCCAGCTGCCCGGTGCGGCCCCGGCATCGCCGGAGGAACCCACGCCTGCGCAACGCGAAGCGCGCATCGCCGAGTTACGCGCGAAGCGGAACGCACGCCGGCGCCGGCTGGCGATCCGTAGTGGCCTCGTCACCGGCAGCCTGCTGCTGACGGTGCTGGCGTTCGCCTACTGGCTGCTGACCACCATCGCCGGCCGCGATCTGTTGCTCGCGCAGATCAGGGCGCGGCTGCCGGCCGATGCGACGCTGGTGTGGAAGAGCGCGGAAGGCCCCGCCTCCGGGCCGATGACGCTGCGCGGCGTGCGCTTCACCTGGAAGCAGCTCACGTTCTCGGCCGAACGCGTGACCCTCGACCCCGCGCTACGCCCGCTGCTGGGCCGCCGCCTGCGGCTCGACGCGATGCAGGTGGAGCGCGCGACGCTCGACCTTCCATCCAGTGACAAACCCTTCGCATTGCCGCGCTGGCCCGGCTCGTTGCCGCAAGTCACCGTGCCGCTCGCGCTGCAGGCTGATGACATCCGCATCGACGGGCTTCGGGTGACACGGCAGTCGGCGCCGCTGATCGATATCCGGCGCCTGCGAGGCGGCCTCGACGCGAGCACCGGCCGCCTCGCGCTGTCGCACATGGTGATCGACAGCGACCGCGGGCGGATCGCGCTGCACGGCACCTACGCGCCGGCCGACCGCTACCGCACCGATCTGCTGGGCACCGCGATCGTGCCGGCGCGCAACGGTCGCACGCCCCTGCGGCTGGGTTTCGTGGCGCGCGGCGACCTCGAGGCGATGGACGTCGCGATGGCTGGCGCAGCCCCGGGGCCGGTGCGCGCGACGCTGGTGCTGCGCGGTGCGGATCGCCCGCAGTGGCGGCTGCAGGCCATGGCGTCGGGCATCGACACCGGCGCACTTACCGGCAACCTCGGCAGTAGCGCGCCGCTGGACCTCACCTTCGAAGGCCGCGGCACCGGCGGCGATGCGCGGCTGCGCGGGCAGCTGGTACAGGGTGCAACGCGCGTCGTCGTGCATCCGTCCACGCTGAAGCTCGAACGCCAGGTGCTGGCCTTCGCACCGCTCGACCTGGAGCTGCTTGGCGGGCGCGTGGTGGTGCGCGGGCGTGGCGATTTCGGCGAGCGCCGCAATGCGCGCGTCGATTACGCGGTACGTGCGCGCGGGCTGCGCTGGGGAGACCCCGCCGCGGGGCCGGTGATCGGCGCGGATGCCGAGCTGGGCATCGCCGGCACGCAGGGCGGGTGGGCCGTCAACGGGCACGCGCGGCTGGTGCGCGGCGGTCGCGCGGCGGCGGTGGATCTCGTCGGCCACGGCCGCCAGGCGCAGCTGCAGGTTCAGCGCCTGCAGGCGCGGATGCCGACGGGAACCCTCGACGCCACCGGCCGCGTCGCCTGGCGCCCGCGGCTGGACTGGAGGCTCGACGCCCGCCTCGCCGGTTTCGACCCCGGGTATTTCGCCCCGGGCTGGAACGGCGTGCTCCATGGACGCATCACCAGTACCGGCGTGCAGGCGGCGGGAGGTGCGCTGACGGCGGTGCTGGACATGCCGCAGGTCGGTGGCCGCCTGCGTGGGCGTCGCGTAGGTGGCAGCGGCCACGTGCGGCTCGTTGGCGAGCGCTACGCGGGCGTGGTCGCGCTGACCGTCGATACCGGGCGCCTGACGGTACAAGGCGACGCGCAGCTCGCGCCGCGACTGCAGTGGGACGTGCAGGCGCGCCTGCAACGGTTCGATCCCTCATTCCTGGTCGCCGGCTGGCCCGGTGCGGTGGATGCGCAGGGACGCAGCCGTGGCCAGCGGCTCGATGCGCCGCCGGGCCGCTCGGGCGGGATCGACGCGCAGTTCGACGTGCCGCGCATTGGCGGGCAGCTGCGCGGCCGCGCGCTGGCCGGGCACGGGCGCGTGCACTGGCGCGGTGGCGGGATCGATGGCGAGCTGCAGCTCAGCGCGGGTGCAAGCCGGGTCGCCGCGCGCGGACGTATCGGCGCGCAGCTCGACATCGACACTCGGCTGACGCCCTTGCATCTGCAGGATCTGTTGCCCGATGCACGCGGCGTGGTCCTGGGCACGCTGCGGATCACCGGTCCGCGCGCCACGCCCGACATCACCGCCGATCTCGAAGGCCGCGATGTCGCGATGGGCACGTACCGGATCGGCCGGCTGCTGGCGAAGGGACGCCTGCCCTGGCGTGCGGGCAGCGCTCCAGGTGCATTGACCCTTCGCGGCACCGGCCTGCAGGTCGGTCTGCCGTTCGATGCCATGGACGTCGATGCGCGTGGCGCGGTCGAGGCGCTGGCGCTGCGGGCCGACGTGCGTGGGCCGTTCGGCGCGGTCGCGCTCGGCGGCACGACGCGCAAGGCCGGCGCCGACTGGCTCGTCGGCATCGCTTCGCTGCAGCTCTCGCCTGCCCGGGGTGCC
>SCUY01000185.1 GCA_004322525.1 Lysobacter sp.
GCTCTTCCGATCTATCGCGAGGCCGGGCACTTTCTGGTTGGCTACCAGCGACTGTGCCAGCGCTTCCACCTGCGCGACGTCGAAGCCCGGGGTGATCGGCAGCGGATTGCGCACGACCGGAGGCAACGGCGCTCGCTGCGCACCGGCAATGGCTGCGGGCGCCCATCGCGCCGGTGTCTGCGTCTGTGCACCTGCACCCGTACCGAGTGCGAGCGGCAGCAGGAAGGCGAGTGCGCCGACGTGCCAGGCACGGCGGGACAGGCGATTCGCGACGTCGGTCATGGCGGCATCCACAAAGGCTTCACGGCCGATCATAGCGCCGTGTAGGCAGCGTAGTGGAGCGACGGCGTTCACCTTTCCGCTCCCATTCGGCTTGGTGATGCCGCAACGGCTGCTTTTCGGAAGCCCGTCCGCACTTCAGGCAGCAATAGCCGCATGAAGCACTGCTATTCAGGTAAGCGGCTGTCGGGTGTCGGGTGAGGAGTCCGTAAGGCGATGCCATCGCCGGCCTGCATTGCGTACCGATCGCGACGGAGGCAAAGGTCGATGATCTCCGTGCAGCATCGCACCCCGAGCAAGACCTTGATCGTCGCCGCATACCACGCCGGTATTCCCAGGCCAACACAGCGGCAGGCATGCGGGACACCCGCGTGCATGCATATGTCCCAGGTGCCGCCGATGCTGGCAGCAACGCGCGCGCCGGGGTACGGTTCGCGCTTCCCGACCGGCATGCATCGATGCGATCGACTCCCGAAGGCAGGCGCGTGCATCGTGGCGAGTGGCCCGCGCTGCTCCTGTCGATGGCCTATTTCTTTTGCGTGTTGTGCGCGTACTACGTGCTGCGGCCGGTACGCGAGCAGTTCACCGCGATCGCCGGCTCGCAGGGGTTGCTCTGGCTGTACGTGGCCACGTTCGTCGCCACGCTGCTGCTCACGCCGATGTTCGCGGCGCTGGTGTCGCGTTATCGACGACGCGTGATGGTGCCGGTGGTCTATGGCGTGTTCGTGGCCTGCCTGCTGGTGCTGGTGCCGGTATTCGGCCAGCGCATGATGCTCGACTCGTTCACCCTCGGGGTGACGTTCTATGTGTGGCTGAGCGTGTTCAACCTGTTCGTGGTGTCGGTGTTCTGGATATTCATGTCCGACATCTGGGCGCCCGCGCAGGCCAGCCGGCTGTTCCCGCTGATGGGCTTCGCAGGCACTGCGGGGGCGATCGCCGGGCCGGCGATCACGCGCGCGCTGGTGGAAAAGATCGGCATCGCGCCGCTGCTCGGTGCATCGGCCGTACTGCTCATCATCGCGATCGCCTGTTCGATCCTGCTCGGTCGCCGTGTTCGCGTTCGCGAGGCGCTGTCGCACGACGCGCCGCTCGGCGGCTCCATGCTCGACGGGCTGCGACAGGTGCTGACCCAGCCGGCAATGCGCAACATGGCGCTGCTCCTGCTGCTCGCCGATGGCATCGGCACGGTCAATTACGGCTTGCTCGCCGACTATGCCAAGGCGACGTTCGGCCTGGACGCGGAAGCGAAGACCGCGTTCCACGCAACGGTCGACCTTGCATCGAACACGATCACCATCGCCTTGCAGCTGGGCGTGACGTGGTGGCTGCTGCCGGCCGCGGGCGCCGGCCGCGTGCTGGTGCTGTGGGCGCTGATCGGCGTGCTCTCGCTCGGCGCGGTGCTGGTGGCGCCCGATCCTTACGCGCCGGTGATCGCGGGCATGCCGATGGTGGCGTTGGCGGCTATCGTCTCGCGTGGCATCGGCTATGGATTGGCCGAGCCTTCCCGCCACTGGCTGTTCACCCGCATGCCGCGCAGCGAGCGCTACAAGGGCCAGAATGCGATCGACACCGCGGTGTGGCGTTTCGGTGACTTCATCATGGCGCTGCTGATGCGCGCGGGCAGTGCATTGGGCGTGGGTATCGCGGGCTTCGCTTCGCTCGGCATGCTCGCGGCAGGCAGTGCGACGGTGGTCGGCTGGCGGTTGTCGCAGCGTGTCACGGGGGCGTCGCGGGACGTACCGGCGGCATGAAGCGTCCGGCCCGATCCCACCGGCCTTGGTTGGCCGACCTCGGCATCCTGTGGATCAGCGTGGCGCTGGTCGTGCTCATGTACGGGCTGTTCGTCGAGCCGCGCCGGCTCGTCGAGCGCGACTATGTACTCGACCTCCCGCGCTGGCCCGCCGCGTGCGAAGGCCTGCGGCTCGACCACGTCAGCGACATCCACACCGGTTCGCCGAACAACGGCATCGCCAACCTCGATCGCATGGTCGCGCGGCTGGCGGCGAGCGATGCCGACGCGGTGGTGATGACCGGCGACTACGTGATCCTCAGCGTGCTCGGCGGCTCGTATATCCCGGCGTCGGCGACCGCGCCGCACCTGCGCGCACTGACGCGCCGCAAGCCGGTCTTCGCGGTGCTCGGCAACCACGACTGGTGGAAGAGTGGGATCGCGATCCGCCGCGCGCTGGAGTCGGCGGGCGTGGTCGTGCTCGAGGACGAATCGCGACGCGTCACGCTGCGCGGCTGCCCGCTCTGGATCGTCGGCGTGGGGGACCTCTGGACGGCGCCGCACAACGTGCGCAAGGCATTTGCGGGCATCGATGATGCCGCACCTGCCATCGTGCTCACGCACAATCCGGCGATCTTCCCGCGTATTCCCGCTCGCGCTTCGCTGGTGCTTGCGGGGCACACGCATGGCGGGCAGATATCGCTCCCGTGGGTGGGCCAGCCCGCCATGTGGGGCAAGCCCGGCAACCGTTATGTGGTCGGGCCGTACGTGGAGAACGGGCGGCATCTGTTCGTCTCGCCCGGCATCGGCACCAGCATCCTGCCCCTGCGCCTGGGCGTGCCGCCGGAAATCTCGCGGCTGACATTGCGGTCGGCGGGCAAGGCACGGTGATGCGCGCTGCTGCGCCGCTCCTGGCCGTGCTTGCACTGATCCAGATGCCCGCTCACGCCACGGCGCCGACCGCCCGGACCCGGGTCCGCGATGAAACGGTCTTCTACGACGTCTCGGGCATTACCACGCACGACATCGCGCAGCAGATCAACCTTCACGGCCCGGGTGGGATTTACCGCTCGCTGGTCGCCGGCAATACGAAAGCGTCGATCGAGTGGTCGCTGGAGATGCAACAAGCCCGCGGTTCCTGCTCGCTGGCCGGCGTCGATATCACCCTGGATGTCCGGACCACGCTGCCCAGGTGGACCGACGCCGGGCGTGCAACCCGGCAGGTGCGCCGGAAATGGGAACGGTTTCTGGAACGCCTCCAGGATCATGAAGCCCGGCATCGGGCTATCGGTATCGAAACCGCGTCGCGCGTGCAGGCCGCTGCATTGGCCCGGACAGTGGCCCCCGACTGCATGTCGCTGAGGGCGGCGATTGCCGCCGTGGTGGTGAACGAAATCCGTGAGGGCGGGAGGCGCAACCGCGAGTTCGATACCCAGACCCGGCACGGCCTCGATACCGGCCTGGGGCTGGACGACTGAGCTGCAGGGCGCGATGCGATGCCGCGCCCGCAGGCGGATTCATACCGCGACGCGCGAGCCCTCCGCGTCGGGGCCGTGGCCAAAGCCCGCCGAACGCAGCTCCCACGGTTCGAAATCGTCGACGGAGATCGCATCGATGGTGATGCGGCGAAGTTCGTCGAGCTGATGACGCTCGTCGGCAGTGATCCAGCCACGCGCGAGGGCAAGGTCGAGCTGGGCCACGTAGTCCAGCGCCTCGATTTCATGCCCCTTTATCGCCTTCTGGAACTTTCGCTCGATCGGTTCGGCGGCTACCACCGTCGCCAGGTAGCTGTCGATGCGACCGGCCGGATGGTTCTCGCCGGGGGTAAGGAAGGCACCATGCCCCAGCCGGTCGCGCGCTTCGTTGGGAGACATCAGGATCGCCGCCACCTTGTGGCCGAGGCGATCGCTCGGAGCGGTGGCGCGACGGCCGAGCGGGAATACCAGCACCCACAGCAGCCAGCCGACCGGGCGCACCGGGAAGTTGCGCAGCGCGGCCGACAGCGATAGCTCCAGCTTGTGCATCGCGTTATGGAACGACCAGGCCAGCAGCGGCTGGTCGGCCACCGGGCGGCCCTGGTCCTCGTAGCGCTTGAGCATGGCACTCGAAATGTAGAGCTGGCTCAGCACGTCGCCCAGGCGGCCGGACAATGACTCCTTGAACTTGAGTTTGCCGCCGAGCAGCAGCATCGATGTGTCCGCCAGCACTGCGAGCACCGCGGAATAGCGGTTGAGCTTGCGGTAGTAGCGCTTCGTGTAGCTATCGCCCGGTGCTGTGCCGATCATGGCCCCGGTGATGCCGAACCACAGCGCACGCACGGCATTGGAGATCGCGAAACCGATATGGCCGAACAGCGCATTGTCGAAATCGCGTAGGCCCTGTACTCGGTCCGGGTTTCCGGCCGCCTTCATTTCCTTCAGCACCCAGGGGTGGCAGAGGATCGCGCCCTGTCCGAAGATCATCAGCGAGCGCGTCATGATGTTCGCGCCTTCGACCGTGATCGAGATCGGCGAAGCCTGCCAGGCGCGGCCGAGATAATTGCGCGGGCCGAGGATGATCCCCTTGCCGCCGTGCACGTCCATGGCGTCCTGGATCAGCTGTCGGCCGAGTTCCGTGCAGTGGTACTTGGAGATGGTCGAGGGCACCGCCGGAAGCTCGCCACGCGCGACCGCCGCGGCCGAAGCTTCGGCCAGCGCGGTGATCGTGTAGGCATTTCCACCGATGCGCGCGAGTGCTTCCTCCACCCCTTCGAAGCGCCCGATCGACAGGCCGAACTGCTTGCGGATCCGCGCATACGCACCTGTCACCCGCGCGCCCATGCGCGCGCCGCCCGACGCCGTGGAGGGCAGGGTGATCGAACGGCCGATCGACAGGCATTCGACCAGCATCTGCCAGCCCTTGCCGGCATACGCTTCGCCGCCGATCAACTGGCTGAGTGGGATGAACACCTCGCGTCCCTTGATCGGACCGTTCTGGAAAGTGCTGTTGAGCGGCATCGCGCGTCGGCCGATATCCACGCCGGGCGTTTCGCGCGGCAACAGCGCGATGGTGATGCCGATGTCCTGCTTCTCGCCCAGCAGCCCGTCCGGGTCGTACATGCGGAAGGCGAGGCCGATCAGCGTGGCGACCGGCGCCAGCGTGATGTAGCGCTTGTCGAAAGTGAGCTTGACGCCGACCACGCGCGCGCCGCCCCAGTCGCCCATTGTCACGATGCCGTAGTCCGGAATGGACGTGGCGTCCGAGCCTGCCCAAGGGCCCGTAAGCCCGAAGCAGGGCACTTCGCGGCCATCGGCGAGGCGCGGAAGGTAGTAGTCCTTCTGCTCCTGCGTACCGTAGTGCATCAGCAATTCGGCGGGGCCGAGCGAGTTCGGCACCCCGACCGTCGAACTCACCACCGACGAGATCGACGCCAGCTTCTCGATCACCTTGTGGTTGCCCAGGGCGGAAAAACCGAGGCCACCGTATTCCTTCGGCACGATCATTCCGAAGAACCTGTTGCGCTTGATGTATTCCCACAACTCCGGTTGCAGGTCGGCGTGGACGTGGGTGATCTCCCAGTCGTTGACCATGCGGCACAACTCCTCGACCGGGCCGTCGAGGAAGGCCTGCTCATCGGCCGACAGTGTCGGCTTCGGCTGCGAGAGAAGCAGGTTCCAGTCCGGCTTGCCGGAGAACAGTTCGCCCTCGAAGCCCACCGTGCCGGCTTCCAGCGCGACCCGCTCGGTTTCCGTCAACGGCGGCAGGATCTTTGTATAGAAGCCCAGCAGCGGCCGGGTCACGAAGTTCTGGCGCAGCGCGGGCACCAGCAGGGGCACGGCCACCAGGGCGAGCAGCACGCCCCCGACGACCGTGGCGGTGGCATTGGCGCCGAGCAGCAGACAGGCCACGAGACCGGCGGCTGACAGCGCGACCCACGACGCCAGACGGAGCCGGTGGTAGGCAGCCACGCCGCCGAGGACCAGCAGGACGAGGAAGGGTGCGGCGATGCTCATGGAGCGCTCCAGCGGGCGTAGGCCCGCGCAGGTCTTACGGATGGCGGATGTGGCGTCGCGGGCCGAGCGTCCGCGGCGGATTCAAACGCCAGCATGAAACGCTCGACATACGGCCGAGTATGGTAAGGCGTGGTAGCGGCTGTCAACGCGTTCCGTCGTGCGTGGTCGGTAGAAGCCCGGGATGCATACTGTCCCGTCCATGTCCGTACGGATACACTGCGGGCATGACGACCGATACGCCTGCCAGGACCGACCGCACCGGGCGCCTCAGCGCCGACGACTGGGCGCAGGCCGCGCTCGACCTGATCGCCGAGCAGGGCGTCGCCGCGGTCGCGGTCGAGCCGCTCGCGCGCCGGCTCGGTGTCACCAAGGGCAGCTTCTACTGGCATTTCCCGTCGCGCGAGTCGCTGCTGGTCGCCGCGCTGGAGCGCTGGGAGAAGACCGAGCAGGAGGCCATCTTCGGCCAGCTCGAACAGATCGCCGACCCACGCGAACGGCTGCGTCGCCTGTTCGACCTCGTGGCGCACGAATACACGTCGCACATCATCTATTCGGCGCTGCTCAAGGCGCTGGACCACCCCATCGTCGCGCCCGTCATCGGCCGCGTCTCGCAACGCCGCCTTGAATGGCTCGCGGCGTCGTTCCGCCAGGCCGGGCTCGACCCGACAGCCGCGCTGCATCGCGCGCGGCTGGCCTATGCGGCCTACGTCGGCTTCCTGCAGCTCAATCTGCAGCTGACCTTGCAGCTCAACCAGACGCGCCTGCCGCGCGACGAGTTCGAGGCCTTCGTCGAACACATGATGGCCACGCTGATCCCGTGAGCGGCCTGACGGAATTCCAGAAAAACCGCCGGAGGTACCCATGAACGCCCAGGTCCAGGATGTCGCCAAACCCCACGTGACGGGCGCCGGGGCCACGCTGCGCAGCCTCGCCGACTGGGTCGCGTCGGTCGCCACGCTCACGCGCCCGGCCGCGATCCACTGGTGCGACGGCAGCGACGCCGAAAACGCCGCGCTGGTCGCGATGATGGAAGCCGACGGTACGTTGATCCGCCTCAACGAGGAAACGAACCCTGGCAGCTGGTTGCACCGCTCGCATCCGGAGGACGTCGCGCGCGTCGAGCACCTCACCTTCGTCTGCACCCGCCAGCAGGACGACGCGGGCCCGAACAATCACTGGATGTCGCCGGCCGACGGCCATGCGCGGATGGACGCGCTGTTCGAAGGCTGCATGGAAGGGCGGACGATGTATGTCATTCCCTACTGCATGGGCCCGATCGATTCGCCTCTTTCGCGCTGCGGCGTGGAGATCACCGACAGCCCGTATGTCGTCGCCAACATGCGCCTGATGACCCGCATGGGTGCGCCGGCGCTGGCGCGAATCGAGCGCGAAGCTACCTTCGTGCGCGGCCTGCATTCCACCGGCGAGCTGGATCCGAATCGTCGTTTCATCATGCATTTCCCGGAAGAGCTGACGATCAAGTCGTACGGCTCCGGCTACGGCGGCAACGCGCTGCTCGGCAAGAAGTGCCATGCGCTGCGCATCGCCTCGCACCAGGCGCGGCAGGAAGGCTGGCTCGCCGAGCACATGCTGATCCTCGGCATCGAGAACCCGCAGGGGCAGACGCACTACATCGCCGCCGCGTTCCCCTCGGCCTGCGGCAAGACCAACCTCGCCATGCTCATCCCGCCCGAAGGTTATCGGGAGAAGGGCTGGAAGGTCTGGACCATCGGCGACGACATCTGCTGGATGCGGCCGGGCCCGGATGGGCGGCTTTATGCGATCAATCCGGAAGCCGGCTTCTTCGGCGTCGCGCCCGGTACGTCGGCGAAGTCGAACCCGAACGCGCTCGCGACGATCGCCAGCAACACCATCTTCACCAACGTCGGCCTGACCGCCGACGGCCAACCGTGGTGGGAGGGCCTCGACAATGGCGTGCCCGCCTTTGACTGGCGCGGAAATGACTACGATTGCAGCCGCGGCCCGGCGGCGCATCCCAATGCGCGCTTCACCGTTTCCGCGAAGCAGTGCCCCAGCTATTCCGGAAAAGCCGAAGACCCGCAGGGCGTGCCGATCAGCGCGATCGTGTTCGGCGGCCGCCGCGCCTCGCTCGTGCCACTGGTATTCGAGGCGCGCGACTGGACGCACGGCGTACTGGTTGGCGCCGCGATGGGTTCGGAAACCACCGCCGCCGCGACCGGCGCGGTCGGCGTGATGCGTCGCGACCCGATGGCGATGAAGCCCTTCTGCGGCTACAACTTCGCCGACTACTTCGCGCACTGGCTGTCGTTCGACGACGGTGCCAACACGCTGCCGAAGATCTTCCACGTCAACTGGTTCCGCAAGGGCGACGACGGCAAGTTCCTGTGGCCGGGCTTCGGCGACAACCTGCGCGTGCTCGAGTGGATGATCGGGCGCGTCGAGGGTACGGCGGGCGCGATGCAGACCCCGATCGGCGCACTGCCAGCGCCCTCGGATCTGAACCTCGATGGCGTCGAGCTGGGCAACGCCGCGCGCGAAACCCTGTTCGGCTTCGATCGCGACGGCTGGCGCGCCGAACTCGACAGCATCGGGGACTACCTGCGCGAGTACGGGCCGCGTATGCCGCAGGCTTTGCACGAAGAACAGCAGCGGACGCGATTGCTGCTTGGCTGATGGCTTCGACTCCGGCTCGGCTGGCCTCTGTGGGAAGCCGGGTGCAGCCCCGCTCGTTGCCAGTCACGCGCCAGGCGGGAGACCGGAGGCCACTACGTCGCTAAGCTGTCGCGACTCGCAGCCCACCTTCCCGCCAGCGTTCAATGCCTACCGCTCACGCGCCTGACCCGATCTGGCATCGCGCCATCGCCGCTTCCCGGAGCGGGCAATGGGATGTCACCGAAGCCGCGTGCCGGTCACTCCTGGCGCTCCAGCCGCGACACGTGGGCGCCAGGTTGAAGCTGTCCCATGCGCTGCTATCCCAGGGGCATTACCGCGAAGCAAGGGACGTGGCGTGCGCTGCCACCGAGGCGCTGGCACGGGATCTCCCGGCGGTCCTCGCGGTCGCACGCCGGCTCCGTTATTTCGAAGAACACGAGGGTCTGCGCGACGTGCTTGCGCGGATCGCATCGTGGGGTCGAATTCCGCTCGAGGCAGCGCTCGACGCTGCTGCGCTGGCGATCTCGATCGGCTCCCATCCCCTCGCGTCCGGCCTGATCGAAGGTGCGCGTCGCGACGGAGCCAAGGATCCCCGATGGCACTACCAGAAAGGGATGCTGGCAACATTCAAGGGCGCTACCGGAGAAGCGGAGCACGCCTTCGAGCAGTGCATCGCCTTGCTTCCGGATTTCGCACAGGCGCATTGGATGCTGTCGCGGCTGTCGCCGGTGGATGCCGGGCACAACCATGTCGTCCGGCTGCAGAAAGCGTTTGCGCGCGCCGTCCCGGGGTCGGAGGCAGCTGCCTACCTGGCGTTCGCCCTGCACCACGAACTTCACGGCCTGCAGCGGTTTGACGAAGCATGGGCTGCGCTGGCAACCACGTTCGGCGATCCATCCTGGGCGCCACCCCATGACAGTGTCGCGATCGCAGCTCGTTTCGACGCATTGCAGGCTGCATTTTCCGAGCCTCGCGATGCAGGAAACCGAACCGGCGATTTCAGGCCCTTATTCATCGTCGGTATGCACCGGTCAGGCACGTCGCTGGTGGAGCGCATGCTGTCCGGCCACTCCGACGTTGCCGACGCAGGCGAAAGCGATGCGTTTCCCGCGCAGTTACGCCTGCTGTCCGGCCGTGATACACGCGAAGCCGTAGACATCGAGATCGTGCAACGTTCGGCGGCGATCGACCGCGGATCACTGGCTGCGGCCTACTTGTCTTCAAGCCGCTGGCGCACCGGCGGAAAGTCCGCACTCACCGAGAAGCTGCCGCACAATTTCCTCAATGTCGGCTTCATCGCGGAATCCCTTGCGAACGCACGGATCGTGAATCTGGCGCGCGATCCCATGGATGTATGTTTCTCCAACCTGAGGACATTCTTCAGGGGAATGGGTTCCTACAGTTATGACCTGGTGCGCATGGCCGAGTTTTACGCCGGCTACCACCGGCTGATGGAGCACTGGTGTTCGATCTACTCCGAGCGCATCTATACGGTTGACTATTCACGCCTTGTCCGCGAACCCGAGGCTGTCGCGCGCGAGGTGTTGGCTCATTGTGGTTTGGATTTCGAGCCCGCCGTGCTTGATGTCGGGCGAGCGGGTGGCGTGGTGTCCACAGCCAGCACCGCGCAGGTAAGAACGGGCTTCGACACCAGCCGCGGGGAAGCTTGGCGCCCTTACGAACGCCAGCTTGCTCCGATGATCGAAACATTGCGCCAGGCCGGTCTGGTCGAATAGACAACGATGAGGTGGAGAGCCTGATGGACGTGAAGCTTCATCCGATGTTCGCAGTGCCTTTTGCGACATGCGTCAATCCATTGGCCACCGCCATGAACAGGGATTTGCGGCAACTCATCCTGCGTCTTGAACAGGAAGGCGAGGCACATCGCAACCCGACCCCACTCATGAGCATTCCGGTGGGCCTGTACGAAAGCGACTTCACTTTTTTTGCGCGTGGAGAGCCCTGTGTCAGGCAATTACGCGAGTTTTGCTGGGCGGCGTTGGGTGAACTCATCGGGGCGCTTTCCACGCGAAACCGCGAACAGCTCGAAGGCCTGAGGATTTCCAGTCATACGTGGTTCCATGTCACCCGTGATGGCGGCTGGTTCGGGTACCACAACCATCCGATGGCATCGTGGTCAGGTGTGTACTGCGTCGACGATGGCGCTCCCGACCCCGCGTTCGCGGACAATGGCGTTCTGACGTTCCCGCACCCCATGCCGGCGAGCAATACGTTTCTGGATGCGGCGAATCTCGCCCTGCGCTGGCCCTACAGCCACGCCAATTACGCCCAGCGGCTTGCGCCCGGGCAACTGGTCCTGTTTCCGTCATGGCTCGGGCACTTCGTTTCGCCCTACCGCGGTAGCGGCGAGCGCATCACCGTAGCCTTCAATTGCTGGTTCGCAGACGGGTCGGAGCAGGCCTGAGCCGTGGCAGTGGAGGGTTGACAGGCGCGAACGTTCGCATTGCGGTGGGTTGGCGCTTTGGCGTGCATTCGACCGTGGCGTGATGGCCTGGAATGGCTATGTAACGCGCAATCCCATTACGAAAAGGGGAGTGCACGGCTCCCTTCGTCCGAGCATCCTTCGAAGCCGGTCACCTGCGGGCTGCGGGGGGGAGGAGCTGTGAAGTCCACCCCGGCATGCCGTCAGGCAAAAAAAAGCGGCCCCCGAAGGGGCCGCTGATTCCAGTCGTTCGATCGATCAGAACTTCTGGATGTACTGCATGTAGTAGAAACCACCACCCGGCAGATCGTATGCGCCGTCGAACGAATGCGCGAACGAGTTGATGGTGCGCGGTGGTTCCTTGCCGAACACGTTACGACCACCGATCGAGACCTTGGCATTCCACGGGGTCTTCCAGCCGACCTGGACATCGTGGTATGTCGCGGCACCGAGGCGGTTCTCGGCGGTGCGGCTTGCACGGATCTTGGTGCGGTCCGTCTGCGAGCACAGCTGCATCGGCGTGATGCCATACGGGTCATACAGCGTCTCGTAGCCCGAGCAATCCTCATCCAGCGCCGAGTAGTAGCGCATGGTCCAGCTGGCGTCGAAGTCACCCATCTGCCAGCGGGTCATGAGGTTGGAACGCAGACGCCAGGTGGGCGAACCGTTGTACTCGCCCACAGTGCCGTACAGGTCGTTCTTGGTCTGGTAGGTGTTATCCCACTTGAACCCGAACTGCCCATAGGCGGTTTCCGGCATGCGGTAGTTGACCGTGAAGTCATAGCCTTCGACCTGACCCTGCTGCAGGTTGAAGCTCGTCTGGCGCAGGTCGAGGATGTTGCCGACGCTGTCACGCTTGACGAAGCTGCAGAACTGCTCGTTCAGGTTGCGGTAGCAGTCATTCAGCACCGACTGTGCGCCACGGAACGAAAGCGCGTTCTTCAGGCGGATGTTGTACCAGTCGAGCGTGATGTCGAGGCCGCTGACAAAGCCGGGGCTGTAGACGATACCCAGGGTCTTCGTCGTGCCGTTCTCGGGCTTCAGGTTCGGGTTGCCGCCTTGCAGCGCGCGCAGCTGAGTGTTGAGCTGGCTGTAACCACCGGCCGGCACACCATCAGCCCTGCAGCGTGCCTGGCTCGCGGCACTGAGGCCCGCATAGCCACGCGTCGAGCAGGGATCGATGGCATTCGGGAAGCTTTCCGCACCACCCGCATACAGGTCGGTGACGCTCGGGGCCCGGAAGGATTCGGACCACGTGCCACGCACCATCAGCTGCTCGTTGAGCTGCCACTTGATGCCGAACTTCTTCGCCAGGTCGCCACCGATATTCGGCCTGACGTCCTGCCCGCCGAAGGAGCCGGACGACGTGTAGTTCGAACGGCGTGCCGCCAGATTGATTTCCAGCAGCTTGGCGAACGGAACGTCCGCGAGTACCGGGATGTTCAACTCGCCGTAGTACTCGTCGACCGCGACCTGTCCATTGGTCGGCTCCGAGAAGTTGTCGGACGAACCGCCGCCTGCAACGAGCGCGTCGGGCTGGTTGTAGTAATCGTTCTTGCGGTGTTCCACGCCTACGGCGAAACCGAGCGGGCCGGCCGGCAGGTCGACGATGTCGCCCGACAGGTTCGCGAAGTAGTCGGTCGTCTTGTTCTCATACGTGCTCGACTGCGTGTAGGTCACATACTTGACCATTGCGTCGTACTCGGCCTTCGAGATCACGCCTGCGCCAAGACCCAGGTCCGGGCCACCGAAGACGTTGAACGGCACGCAGCCGCGGATCACCTGGCCCGCCGCGTCGAGACACTCGAGCGCATTGGTGACCGGGTTGCGACGCGACGCACCGAGGGCGCGGCGCAGGTTGAACAGGTTGATGTAGCCGTTGCCGCGCGTGCTGAACTGCGAGCTCAGGAACGACGCGCCCGCATCCCAGTACATGTAGCGGTTGGCGATCTGGAACGAACCGTCAAGCCAGCCGGTGATGGCCGAGTTGTCGTTGTCGTAATGCGGGTTGCGCGGGCCGGCGAAGCGGGACCGGAACCCCATGCTGCGGATGTCCTGCCGGAACGGGTTGAAGACGTTGTTCGCGGTCGGCGCGAACGCCCACTGCGGACCCTGCGCGCCGGTGATGTTCATCGACAGCGGCACTTCGGCCAGCTGCTGGTTCGACTTGCGCTTGACGTAGGTCGCCTGCAGGTTCGCATTGATGCTGTCGGTCAGCTTGAGCGTGCCCTGCCCGTAGATGTTGAAGCGCTCGATGGGCTGCAGGACATAGTTGACCGGTGCGAAGTTGTAGCGGTCCGAGCTGCCCGACTTGTCCGTCGTGTAGCTGACGAACCGGCGGAAGTCACCCGGGCTGGTGCCCGGGCGGCCCGGGTTGAGGGTGGTTGCACCACCTGTCGGGGTGCAGGCGCCGAAGCCCGTCGTCGGGCTGGTGGTCGCCGGACCCGCGCAGCGCACGAAGTTGCCATACAGCGGGAAGCCCGAGCCGAAGAGGCCGCCGCTGGCGAGATTGCCGCCGCCGAACACCGGCACGGCGGAACGCTCACGATCACGTGCGTAGACGGGCGTCTGGTCCGTGTAGCTCAGGCTGACGACCGTGTTGATGCGGTCACTGCTGGAACCCAGGGTGAAGTCATAGGCCTGCTGGAAGCCGTCGCCCTTGGAATACTGGCCCAGGTAGGCGCGTGCTTCGCCGCCTTCGAAGTTGGTGCGTGTGATCACGTTGATCACGCCCGCGATGGCGTCCGAACCGTAGATCGCCGATGCGCCGTCCTTCAGCACTTCGATGCGCTCGACCACCGCGATCGGAATCGTGTTGAGGTCGACCGTGCCGTCGCCCTGCGTGAGCCAGCGGCGGCCATTGACCAGCACGAGGGTGCGGGTGGCGCCGAGGCCGCGGAGCGAGATGTTCTGCGTGCCGTCGCTGCCGTTGGTGCTGGTGGTGATGTTGCGCAGCGCGCCGCCATCGCTGGCGGCGATGTTGAACAGCACGTCGCCGACCGAGGTCAGGCCGGTGGCTTCGAGTTCAGTACGGTTGATCGTCAGGACCGGGGACGTGGTCTCCGAGCTGACCGCGCGGATACGCGAGCCGGTGACGGTTACGCGGTCGAGCTGGCTTGGATCTTTTGCGTCGGCCGGTGCAGCGTCCTGTGCGAACGCCATGCCGGTACCGGCGATGCTGCCCACTGCGAGCGCGAAGGTGATCGCGTCGCGGAGCGTGGTGGTCTTAAAGGTCATCTCTCTCTCCAAGTGAGGCCTGGTGTTTCCCATGGGAACCTCTCCGGCTGGACTTGACAGCCCAATCCGGCAAGGTCGGGCCCGATGGTAGCCCCCCTGAAAATAAAATTAAAGTGTTGTTAACAAAAAAGGCCGCCTCCTTACGGGGCGGCCTTTTCAGGCGGCATGACATCGGGCGCCTCAGAGGTCCTGCTGGTACCGGACATACGGAACCGTACCTTCCTGATCCCCCTTGGTGACGGGGGCGAACGGGTTCCGGCCACGGGTCACCACGTTGTCGGCCCCGACGCTGAGCTGTCCCCTCCACGGGGTGCGCCAGCTTAGGCCGAGGCCCAGGCCTTCCCAGCTGCCCGGCTGGAGCGGGGAGTCGACCACGCGCCCGATGATGTTGGCACCGAAACGGCCGACGTTCGCGCCGACACTGAGGGTGCGGACATCCCAGCGATCGGCCAGTTCGGGTACGGATTCCGGCGAAACGAGCCGTGCTCGGGCCACCGTGCCACCAATGGTGACCGTGGCTTCGCGCCCGATATTCTTCTCGCCGATCAGCGTCAGCGTGTTTTCGTTGACCCGCGAGCCCCGGGTTCCGGGTACGAGCCAGGTGGGCAGGCTGCCTTGGGTATTGCTGAAGCCCACGCCGAACCGCATGCCGCCGCGCGAAACCGTAGCGCCTGCACCGGCCTGGCGGCCTTCGCGGGGAGCGCCGAGCGAGGCGAGCCTGCAGTTGTCGACCAGGTTGCCGATCGCGGAAGCCAGCGCGGTACGGCTTTCGCAGACGAGGCCGAGCGTGTTCCCGGCATCCACGCCCAAGGCCGTATCAAGATGCATGTTGCCGGCCTGCCAGGTCTGCGAGGACAGCGGCTCTAGCAGCAGGACCGCTTCGACGCGGCCATTGGCCTGGTTCCAGACTGGCAGCACTTCCGGGCGCGCCTTCGGCCTGGATTCTCCCGCGTAGGCCATGGGCGCCAGCACGAGGCAGGCGGCGAGGGCAACGGCGAGGGAGCGGATCAGACTCATGGCGGTTGGGACCGGACGGTCCGGTGAAAGTTCCGGTGGCGTGAAGGCGGGAACGACTATATCCACTTTATGTTTAATTAACAATCGCCCGCTTCTATTGCAGCCGGGCCGGTGGCGGCATGGCCTCCGGTGCCTGAAATAGGCCTTCGACTTCCGCGGCCGAAAACCCGTATCGCTGGCCGCAGAATTCGCAGCGGACCTCGGCTTGGCCGCTTTCGGCAGCCAGGCGCGCCTCGTCGATACCCAGGGCGACCAGCATCGACTCGACGCGGCCCTGTGAGCAGGAGCAGGCGAAGGAAAGCGGCCGACCGCCGAGAATCTGCACGGTGTCCTCATGGAAGAGTCGATGCAGCACCACTTCACCCGTAGCCTCAAGCAGTTCGGCCGGTGACAGGGTATCGGACAGCATGCCTATGCGGTCCCAGCCATCCTCGTCGCCTTCGTCGCCCGGCAGCTTCTGCAGCATCAGCCCAGCGCAGGTGAATTCGTTCGCTGCCAGCAGGATGCGGGTAGGAAGTTGTTCGGACTGCCGGAAGTAGTCCTCGAAGGCGCCGTTGAGCCGGCGGGCCTCAAGGGGAACGAGGCCCTGGTAGCGCACCGGTTCGTCGGCAAAGGGGCCATGGTTCTCGATGGTGATCGCCAGGATGGCGCCGGGCCCCAAGTCGCGAAGATCGGCAGAGACCGTACGTCCGGGTGCATCGGCCACTTGCACGAGGCCACGCAGCGTGCCCGCCGCGGTGCATTCGACGAACAGGGTGCGGATCGCCCCGTCGCTGCGAAGCTGCACGGACAGGCGGCCATCGACCTTCGCATGGCCGGTGAACAGCGCGGCGGCGGCGCAGGCATGCCCGAGCAGTTCCGCAGCCGGCGCCGGATACGTCTCGCGCTCGCGGATCTGCTGCCAGGCGGCATCGAGCCGCACGTGTACGCCGCGCACGCCGGCCCTGTCGATGAGGAAGCGGAGCAGCCGGTCATGGCCGGCATCTGGAATGGAGGTCTGTGTCATCGTCTTGGGGTGGCAGGTGCTTCGTCGATAATGACGGCAGCCGCGGGAACGGGACGCGATGACATGGGGGCAAGGTGGCATCAGGACAAGCAAGGCCGGTACGCCGGCATCGATGGTGGCGACGCGCGCTCCTGTTGCCCGTCTTCCTGTGCGCGCTGTCAATCGCACAGGTAGCGTTGCTGCGTTTCGTCGACCCATGGTTCTCGAGCTTCATGGCCTGCCGCCAGGTGGAAGCCTGGGCTTCCGGCGATTTCGGTTTCCGCATCGCCTATGACTGGCGCGACCTCGATCGGATGTCGCCGAACGTGCCGGTCGCGATGGTCGCCGCGGAAGACCAGCGTTTCGCCGAGCACTTCGGTTTCGACATCAGCGCCATCGAGAAGGCGCGTGCGAACAATGCGAAGGGGCGACGGGTGCGCGGGGGAAGCACCATCAGCCAGCAACTCGCGAAGAACCTGTTTCTGTGGAGCGGCCGCAGCTGGGTGCGCAAGGGCATCGAGGCCTGGTACACGCTGCTGATCGAGTCGATGTGGCCGAAGCAGCGGATCATCGAGGTGTATGCGAACGTGGTGGAGTTCGGCGATGGGGTCTATGGGGCACAGGCCGCCGCGCGCACGTTTTTCGGCAAGGATGCTTCGCGGCTGACATCGTCGGAATCGGCCCGCCTCGCCGCGGTGCTACCCAATCCGCGGCGTTACAGCGTCGCCAGACCAGGCCCGTACGTGCAGCGCCGCGCACGCTCGATCGAGCGGCAGATGCGCATGATCGGCGGGCGCGGCTACCTGCAACGGCTCGACTGACGGTGGAGGCGGGACACGATTACCATCGGGGCATGCAGAACGATCGACTGACCGTCGTGGTCGCCGCCTACAACGAAGCCGACAGCCTCCCGTTGCTGCATCCGCGGATCGCCGCGGCGCTGGAGGGTATCGAAGGCCTGGATGCACGCATCCTGTATGTGGATGACGGCAGCCGGGATGCGACGTGGCCCGTGCTGGTGGCCATCGCGCATCGCGATCCACGCGTGGCATTGCTACGGCTGTCGCGCAATTTCGGCAAGGAGGCGGCGCTGACCGCCGGGCTCGATCGCATTACCGAGGGCGCGGCGCTCATCATCGACGCGGACGGGCAGGATCCGCCGGAGCTCATCGCCACCTTCGTTGCGCGCTGGCGCGAGGGCTACGACGACGTGCATGGCACGCGTATCGCGCGGGCAGGGGAGGGCTGGGCCAAGCGATGGACGGCGCATGCCTTCTATCGCGTGATCGGCCGCCTGTCGCGCACGCCGATCCCCGCCGACACCGGCGACTTCCGCTTGCTCTCACCACGATCGCTGGCTGCATTACGGCAACTGCGTGAGCGGCATCGCTTCATGAAAGGCCTGTTCGGCTGGGTGGGTTACCGCTGCATCGCCGTGCCCTACGAACGCGAGGCGCGTATCGCGGGCGGCAGCAAGTTCGATTTCTGGCGCCTGTGGAACCTCGCACTCGAAGGCATCACCAGCTTTTCCACCGCGCCATTGCGGCTGGCCACTTACCTGGGCCTTGCGACGGCTGCATTCGCGTTTCTCTATGGAATGTGGGTCATCGCGAAAGCCCTGCTGTGGGGCGATCGCGTTGCCGGCTGGCCGACGATGATGGCGGTGATCCTGTTTCTGGGCGGCGTGCAACTGATCGCGCTGGGCCTGATCGGCGAATACCTGGGGCGCCTGTACGAGGAATCGAAGCAGCGCCCGCTCTACCTCATCGACGAATGGAAGCCCGGCGGCGGTGCCGGGCCGGATCACTTCGCATAGCGGCCGCCGCAGTTCGCATCCTTGCCGCCACCGAGTTCGAGCGTGGCGAGCAGGGCCGCCGGTGGCGCGATGTTGCCCAGCACCAGCGCGATCGCCGCGCGCAGGCCCACGCGCTTCATGTCGGGCCGCAAGGACGGGTTCCTGAAGGTTCCGCTTACCAGTAGTGGCGAGCGGAAGGAGAACAGGCTGCGATCCTTGGGCCGCGGACGCAGCCTGAGTGCCAGCGTCTCGTCGCGCAGGCTGATGTTGCCTTCGCCGAGAATGATCGTGTCGGTGGTGTCGAAGGCGAGCGAGCGGGCGCCCATCACGCCGTTGGTGACGGTGAAGTCGCCGAACGCGCAGCGCACGGGGATCCTGCGATCTTTAGTGACGAGGAACTTGAGTACCTCCTGCACATCGAGGCCGGCGTACTCCATAAGCAGGTTGCTGACCTGTCCGCGCCCCATGCCGACCGCCGCCGTGCCGCTGGACGTACCCAGCATGCCGGCGATCGAATTACCGCTGCCGGCGAGCGAGATCTCGCCACCGACTTTGCCGATCGCATCCTTCGCCAGTTCCACCTTCGGCATCAGCTGCCCGAGGTTCAGCCCACGCGCGCTGATCCGCGCGCGGGTGCGGATCGGCGACTCGCGCGCATCCATGCGGATGGTGGAGCGGATGTCGCCGCCAGCGACGCCGAAGTTCAGCGGTTCCAGCCGCAGCAGGCCATCGTCCAGCTTCAGGTGCGCGTCCATGTCGTCGAGTGGCAGCGAGGTCCCGTTGATACGCGCGGCGCGCAGCGTGACGTCCGCATCCATCGAGCGGAGTTTGTCCAGCTTGTACGGCTCGTCGGGCAGCAGTCGCGTGCGCGCGGCATTGCGTGCCGCCTTGGCGGCGAGTTCGGGATTCGTCGTCTCGCCGCCTCCGGCCCGCGGTGCGCCACCGATGAAGCCTGCGAGATCATCGAAGTCGAGCTGGCGCGAGACGAATCGCCCGCGCAGCAATGGACGTCGCCCACCGGTCTCCACGCTCGCCGTTCCCGCGAGATCGCTGTCGCCTACACGGCCCTTGAAGCGGTCGTAGTGCCAGACCGTGCGCTGGCCCTTGATGTCGCGGCTGAAGCGGCCATCGAGCGAATACGGCGGCGTGGGCGGAAGCGCCAGCCCGAGCAGCGGATAG
>SCUY01000186.1 GCA_004322525.1 Lysobacter sp.
GGCATCGGTCGGGCGCGATGGATTCAGGCGCCCATTGCCCCCAGCGAAGGACAGGCCTCGCCAGCTGCGGTGGCATGGCAGCCCTGGGCAAGATGCTGCAATTCGGCTCTCATCGAAGTGAGCCGGGCGATCCGCGACTCGATGTCGGCGATGCGCGCATCGATCAGTGCGCTCGTGCGCGAGCAGGCGTGCAGGCCCCCCACGCCCGACAGGGACGCGACCTCCTCGAGGGTGAACCCCATCGAACGTGCCTTGCGGATGAATGACAGTCGCTTGAGGTCCTCATCGCCATAGCGACGGATTCCTCCGGCCGGGCGTTCGGGGGCTTCCATCAGGCCGCGCCGCTGGTAATACCGCACGGTCTCAACATTCACCTCGGCTGCCGCCGCGATCTGACCGATCGTGAATCGCATGTCGGCCCCTCTTGACTCCGTACCGTGGTACGGACGTTAGCATGCGTCGATGAAAACCGGCCCTGGAAACTCCTCTCCGCTCGCGATCGGCGCGGCCGTACTCGCGGCCCTGGGCGCCTCGGTCTGCTGCGTGTTGCCGCTCGTGCTCGTGCTGCTGGGAATCAGCGGCGCATGGATCGGCAACCTCGCCGCGTTCGATCGCTGGCGGCCCCTGTTCATGAGCCTGACCCTGCTCGCGCTGGGCATCGCGTTCGTCACGCTCTATGGCCCGGCGGCCCGCCGCTGCGCCACTGGCCTGTGCGGCGATCCCGCGCGCCTTCGCACGCGCCGCCGGTTGTTGTGGATGGCGACGCTTGCTATCGCGCTGCTCGTGCTGTTCCCGTACTACATCGGCTGGTTCTTCTAGGAGTTCGACATGCGCCTCCTGCTTGCCTGCATCATCCTGCTTGCCGCAGGCCTCGCCTCCGCCGCATCGCCACTGAAGGTGGCCGTGTACCGCGTCGACAACTTCACCTGCCCGGCCTGTGGGCTCACCGTCCGCAAAGCACTGGACCGCGTGCCGGGCGTGGTGGCGAAGGACATCGATGCGAAGGCCGCCACCGTCCGCGTCACCTTCGACCCGCGCAAGGTTTCGCAGGCCACGGTGGCATCCGCGATCACCAATGCCGGCTTTCCGGCGCACCTTAGCGATGGCCGCTGACGTGCAGCTTCGCAGCCTGTTGACCTGCCCGGAGTGCGGTCATGCGGCCGAGGAGACCATGCCGACGGACGCCTGCCAGTTCTTCTACGAATGTGGCGGCTGCAGCGCGATACTTCAGCCGGCCGCCGGGGACTGCTGCGTGTACTGCTCGTTCGGTTCAGTACCCTGCCCGCCTATCCAGCAGGATGCTTCCTGCTGCAGTCGGCCCGGTTGATCCGCCTCGACCCCACCTGAGAACGCAACCGGCGCACCTCAGCCGTTGACGACGGAACGTCGCGCGCGTACGCCGCTTTCGTGCAGTGCATCGATGTCCAGGATCAGGGCCATGCGCCCATCACCGATCAGGCTCGCACCTGCATAGCCGGACAGGCCGCGCAGCGTGCGTGGCAACGCCTTGATCACCACTTCCTCGCGGCCACGCACGCGGTCGACGATCAGGACGAAGCGCTGCTCACCCGATTGCAGCACCACCCCGGTCGCAGTGTCGGCCGGGTTGGGCTCGACATCGAGCCAGGAACGCAGGTCGAGCACGGGCGTGGGCTGCTCGCGCAGGTCGATCACATCCTGCCCGTCGATCCGGAAGGTCGCGCTTTCGCTGTGCGAGAGCACTTCGATGACACGTACCAGCGGCAGCGCGTACACGTCATCGTCGATTTCCACCAGCAGCGTGGGCAGGATCGCCAGCGTGAGCGGTACGCGGATCGCCATGCGCGTGCCGCGGCCCACCTCCGACTGGATCTGCACGGAGCCGGAGAGTTCGCGGATCTTCGACTGCACCACGTCCATGCCGACGCCACGGCCG
>SCUY01000187.1 GCA_004322525.1 Lysobacter sp.
GGCGCCTTCACCCTGAAGTCGCAGATGCTGAAGTCGCAGCTGGGAGAGGAATGATGAGTGGTTTCTCACTGCTGCGTGACTTGGGAGATAGCTCGTGCTGAACGGTCTCGTCGAAGCCTCGCTCCGTTACAAATTTCTTGTAATCATCATTTTTGCCGTGGTGGCATTCCTTGGCTTCAACGCCATACGCAACGTACCAATAGATGCGTTCCCCGACGTGACGCCCGTCCAGGTCAATGTCTACACTGAGTCCCCTGGGCTTGCGGCGGAAGACGTCGAAGAGTTGCTTACCACGCCGGTGGAGTCCGCCCTCGCCGGCCTGCCAAAAGTGCAGGAGATCCGTTCCGTCTCACTGTTCGGCTTGTCGTTCGTGTCTGTCTACTTCGAGGACGACATGGGCATCTACTTCGCGCGCCAGTTGGTGGGCGAGCGTCTGCAGGAAATCGGCGACCGTTTGCCGGCGGGGTACGGTAAGCCATCGATGGGGCCGAACACCTCCGGCCTCGGTCAAGTGTACTGGTACACCGTCGAGCGAGCGCCGGGTGTCTCGAAACAACAGGTCACCGATATGGACCTGCGCACGTGGCAGGAGTGGACCGTGCGCCTGATCCTGCGCACCGCGCCCGGTGTCGATGACGTCAGTTCCTGGGGTGGTGGCGAGCGGCAATACCAGGTGCAGATCGACCCGCAGCGTCTGTACGCACGCGGCCTAGGCTTCAAGGACGTGATCAACGCGCTGCCCGCGAACAACGGACAGGTGGGCGGCAACGTGATGGATGTGGGCCGAGAGCAGTTCCTCGTGCGCGGCCTGGGCCTGCTCAAGACCAAGGAAGACATCGGTGCGATCGTGCTCAAGGCCGAGGACGGCGTACCGGTGTTCCTACGCGACGTTGCCGCGGTGGTGGAAGCGCCCGCGCCCCGCTTTGGCGCCGTCACCCGTGATGGCGAGGAAGTCGTCATGGGTCAGGCGCTCGCCCGGATCGGCGAAAACGCCAAAGACGTCGTGGAAGCAGTCAAGGCTAAGCTCGACACCGCGAAGGCCGCGCTGCCCAAGACAATGGTGCTGCGCCCCATCTACGAGCGCACGGATCTTGTCAACAAGGCTGTGGAAACGGCCGTGCGCGCGTTGATCGAAGGCTCACTGCTGGTCGCGGTGATCCTGTTCCTGTTCCTTGGCGAGATCCGGTCAGCACTGGTCGTGGTGATTACCCTGCCACTCGCCATGCTCATTGCCTTCATCGGCATGGGCCAAGTGGGCCTGTCGGCCAACCTGATGTCCCTCGCCGGACTTGCGATCGGCATCGGCATGATGGTCGACGGCGCGGTCGTGATGGTGGAGAACGCCTTCCGGATCATGGCCGAACGGCTGGAACACGGGGAGAAGGTCGACCGAACCTCGGCCGTGCTGGCAGCGGCGAAGGAGGTGGCGAATCCGATCGCCTTCGCGATCATCATCATCATCGTGGTCTTCCTGCCTCTGTTCTCGCTGGAAGGCCTCGAGGGCAAGATGTTCAAACCGATGGCCTTCAACATCGCGTTCGCGATGGCCGGTTCGTTGATCCTCAGCCTGACGTTGATCCCCGTGCTGGCGGCCCTGATTCTCAAGCCAAAACCGGAACGTGATACCTGGCTGGTGGCACGAATCAAGCGTGTGTACGTACCACTGCTTGCCAAGGCGCTCGCCCGCAAGAAGATCGTCGTGATCAGCGCAATCGCCGCACTCGTCGGCAGCCTCGCGATCTTCCCGTTCCTCGGCAAGGAGTTCATGCCGCAGTTGCAGGAAGGCTCAATCATGTGGCGCATCACGGGCATCCCGTCGACGTCGCTGGACGAGTCGATCAATACGAGCAAGAAGGTGGCCGAGGCGTTCAAGAGGTTCCCGGAGGTCGAGACGACGCTCGCCATGATTGGCCGCGCCGAGAAGGGCGAGACAGCCGACGTGAACTACATGGAGGTCTACACGGCGCTCAAGCCTCAGGACGAATGGACAACGGGTCGCGACATCAAGAAGCTCGAAGAGGACATGCAGAAGACGCTGGAAGAAGTGGTGCCCAACGTTGTGCCAGGTTATACGCAGCCGATTCAGATGCGCGTCGAAGAGCTTATGTCCGGCGTACGCGCGACGCTAGCGCTCAAGCTGTACGGGCAGGACCTTGCTGAACTTGATCGGCTGAGCGGCCGTATCAAGACAGCGTTGGAGAAGGTGCCAGGTGTCGCCGACCTCGCACTGGAGGCCAACATTGGCAAGCCACAAATCCGCATCCGGGTCGACCGTGCAGAAATGGCGCGGCACGGCATGAATGCCGAAGACGTGCTCACCATTGTGCGCAATGGGCTGGGCGGCGAGCCGGTCAGTGTCCTGCTCGACGGCGTCAAGCGTTTCGACATTGCCGTGCGACTGGGCAGCCAGAGCCGGGCGACGGTAGAGGACTTGCGCCGCATCCCGATGCGCACGGCGACGGGTGCCTTGGTGCCGTTGTCGGAGGTGGCCACCATCGAAATCGCCGAAGGCTATTCGTTCGTCCGGCGCGAGCAGCTGCAACGTTACGCGGTGATCCAGATGGATGTGCGTGGACGCGACGTCGACGGCTTCGTGAAGGATGCCAACGCATCGCTGGCGAGGACGGTCAAGTTGCCGGCCGGTTACTGGGTGGAATGGGGTGGTGCCTTCGAGAATCAGCAGCGCGCATTGGCGAAGCTGGCACTGATCGTCCCGATCACGATTTTCTTCATCTTCGTGCTGCTCTACACCGCGTTCAATTCGTTGAAGTATGCGGGGTTAATTTTGGCCAACGTGCCGTTCGCGACCATCGGCGGGCTGATCGCACTTTTCATCACGGGGCAGTACCTATCCGTACCGTCAGCGATCGGGTTCATCGCCGTGTTCGGCGTGGCGATGCTCAACGGTATCGTGCTGGTGAGCTTTCTAAATGAGCTGCGCGAGAAGGGGCTATCCGTGCGCGAGGCAGTGATCCAAGGCACAGCTATGCGGCTGCGCCCGGTGTTGATGACGGCAAGTGTCGCAGTCTTGGGCCTGGTCCCGATGCTGCTGTCGACAGGTGTCGGCGCCGAGACCCAGCGTCCGCTGGCCACGGTCGTGGTCGGCGGATTGATCAGCTCGACGCTGCTGACACTGATCTTGTTGCCCGTGCTCTACGAATGGCTCGAAGAACGGGCCGAACGCCGTCGCAAGGAGGTCACCCAATGAAACAGATCAAGGCTTACGTCCATCGCCATCGCGCTGCCGACCTCCTGCACCGGCTCGGTGCAGGAGGCTTCGACCGGATCAGCGTTTTCGATGTGAAGGGTGTGCTGACGGCCCTCAATCGGCGCGAGCAGCAGTACTCGGTCGAGTTCGGAGAACCTATCGTCAACGAGCTGCAGATCGAGATGTTCTGCGAGAACACCGACGTTGCCCGTGCCGTGGAGCTCTTCCGGCAATACGGGCGCACCGGTCAGACGGACGCGGGCTGGATTTACGTGCTGCCCGTCGAAGCGGCCCACCGGATCGGCAGCGATGAGGGCGCCATGTAAGCCGACAACGCGTATCGAATCTTGCGGCGACAAGTTCGCCGCGTCGCGGGTGAACGGCCGCGAGCTTATGCCTCGGGATAGCAACCCCCACACCGAGCATTTCAGCACGAACGACGTTGCGGCAGCGGCGCATCGCGAAATAAATCCGATATTGAGAGACCCTTAGCCATGAACAACACGCTTCGTTTCGACATTCCTCTTCTGCTTCCGGATGTCGAGGACGCAGCCGATCGGTGCGTAGCACGGCTGCTGTCGGACCTGCATGCGCGCCAAGGCGTGGACAAGGTTCATGTCATACCAGGCACCCCAACGGCGGTGCCGCAACTCTGCATCCACTTCGATTGCAATCTCCTGTCGCTCGGACGCATCCGGCAGATCGTGGAAGCCGCCGGCGCCAGTCTCGCAGGTCAGTTCGGCCACGCCTCCTGGATGATTGACCTGCCGCACGCGCGTCGGGCGCGCACTGTCGGCGATACGCTGAGGGCGCTTGCGGGTGTCCTGGAGGCCAGCGTCAACGCGGCGGGTGCGGTGAGAGTCGAGTTCGATCGATCCCTGACATCTAAGGAAGCAATCGGCCACGAGCTGGAACGACTCGGTGGTGAAGTGCGGCCCGACACTCCACCGGGGTACGTCCACCTCATGCACGTTCCGGTCCCGCCAAACGTCGGAAGGCTCGAGAAAGCGACGGGCGGCTTGCCCGATGGCGGCAGTCAATTGTGGGAGGCGCACGCCGGGCAGCAACCTGGTCGTGCAACCGACGAGCATGCCCATGACGAGGTCTCAAAAGAAGAAGGCGCCCCGGCACACGACGATCACGGCCACTCGCATGGCAACGGCGGCTTCTGGTCGGGAAGAGAGGTGCGATTCGCGGTCGCGTGCGGCGTGGCGTTGACCGCTGGATTCCTAATCTCCCGCTTTCTGGATGCGCCGAAGTGGCTTTCCCTGAGCGCGTACGTCCTGGCCTACGCCTTCGGCGGCTGGTTCACGCTCCGGGAGGCTGTCGACAACCTGCGGCTTAAGCGCTTCGAAATCGATAGCCTGATGCTCGTTGCTGCCGTGGGCGCCGCCGCGCTTGGCGCGTGGGCGGAAGGGGCGCTGCTGCTGTTTCTCTTCAGCTTCGGGCACGCGCTTGAGCACTACGCCATGGGCCGCGCGAAGAAAGCCATCGAGGCCCTGGCAGAACTTGCGCCGCGCGTGGCCTCCGTTCGCCGCGGTGACAAGTTGGTCGAGATTCCGGTGGAGGAACTCGCGCTGGGGGACGTCGTAGTCGTAAAACCCAATTCGCGCCTGCCGGCGGACGGTTTCATCGTGGCCGGTGACAGCAGCATCGATCAGGCGCCGGTGACGGGCGAAAGCATTCCCGTCGACAAGCGCCCGGTGGCGAATGCCGATGAGGCACGTGTAAATCCTGATGCGGTCGATGCGGTGCATCGCGTGTTTGCTGGCACGATCAATGGCAGCGGTGGCATCGAGATCGAGGTTACGCGCAGATCCAGCGACAGCGTGCTCTCCAAGGTGGTGCGGATGGTCAGCGAGGCCGAGACAGAGAAGTCTCCAACGCAGCGCTTCACCGATCGCTTCGAGCGCATCTTCGTTCCGGCCGTGCTGGTGCTCGTCGGGCTGCTTCTGTTCGCATGGGTCGTTGTTGACGAGCCCTTCCGGGACAGCTTCTATCGCGCGATGGCAGTGCTGGTGGCCGCCAGTCCGTGCGCGCTTGCCATCGCTACACCCAGCGCGGTGCTCTCGGGCGTAGCGCGTGCTGCACGAGGAGGTGTGCTCGTCAAAGGCGGCGGCCCGCTTGAGAACCTCGGATCGCTGTCGGCGATCGCGTTCGACAAGACCGGAACGCTGACCGAGGGGAAGCCGCGCATCACTGACGTGGTGCCGGCAGACGGTATCGACGAGGCCGAACTGCTTCGGGTCGCGATTGCGGTCGAAAGCCTGAGCGACCATCCATTGGCGCGCGCCATCGCCGTCGACGGGCGCGAGCGCTTGGCTGGGACCGAAGTGCCGCAGGCAGCGGACCTTGAGAACCTGATCGGCCGAGGCGTGCGCGCAACACTCGACGGACAGACCGTATTCATAGGCAAGGCGGAAATGTTCGGCGTGGACGGCCTGGCGCCATTGTCGCCAGGCATGGCCACGGCCATCGCCGCGCTCCGTGAGCAGGGGCGCACCAGCATGATCGTGCGTCGCGGCGAACGTGACCTCGGTGCGATCGGCCTGATGGACACGCCTCGCGAGGCGGCTAAGGCGGCACTTGTTCGCTTGAAAGCGCTTGGGATCCGTCGGATGATCATGATCTCCGGCGATCACCAAAAAGTCGCGGAAGCGATCGCCAAGGAGGTCGGACTCGACGAGGCATGGGGTGACCTCATGCCCGAGGACAAGGTCGCGGCCATCAAGAAACTGCGCGCGCAAGAGAAAGTGGCCATGGTCGGCGATGGCGTGAACGACGCGCCGGCGATGGCCAGCGCGACGGTCGGCATCGTGATGGGCGCCGCTGGCTCGGACGTCGCCATGGAGACGGCAGACGTGGCGCTGATGGCCGACGACCTGTCGAACTTGCCGTTCGCCGTGGGGCTCAGCCGCAGCACGCGTCGGGTGATCCTGCAGAACGTGTACGTGAGCTTGGGCGTCGTGGCGATCCTCGTGCCCGCAACCATCTTCGGCCTTGGTATCGGCGCCGCAGTGGTCGTCCATGAAGGTTCGACGCTGCTGGTCGTGTTCAATGCGCTGAGGCTGCTGGCGTATCGCGATCGTTCCTGAGCATCTGGGGTTACAGGTCTCGGCTGCCTCATATACCGCACCGGACGCGCCATACGCTGTGATGACTTCGACGGTCACTCGGGGAGTGATGTGAGATGGGCTTTTCCAATGACGTCCTGACCGCGTTGTCCCAGGAGTTCTCCTTTCCGAGTTCCGGCGCACTTGCAGTCACCGTGGCGCGCCTGTTGCTGGCGGCCGTGCTGGGGGGCGTGATCGGCCTCGACCGCGAGAAGAAGGAGCGCTCGGCAGGATTGAAGACGCACATCCTCGTGGCGGTTGGCTCGGCGCTGTTCGTGCTCGCGCCGCTGTACGGAGGCGTCACGCCGGGCGAAAACACGCGCGTGATCCAAGGAGTTGTCTCCGGCATCGGCTTCCTGGGCGCTGGCGCGATCCTCAAACTGCAGAAGGACGGTCGAGTGGAAGGGCTTACCACGGCAGCGGGCATCTGGCTCACTTCCGCCATCGGGGTGGCGGTGGGGCTCGGCCACGGGATGGTGGCGCTTGTTGCCACGGTCGTTGCCCTGTTCGTGGTGTCCGTGCTTCCCCACCTCATGCGGCCCAAGCCCCACGCGGACGAGCCTTTGGCCTGACAGCGAAGGTCGGTATCGGGTGGGTATGTAGGTTTTGTTTTGCGGTAGGTGGGTAGCGGGAGCAGGCAAGAGCGCTACGGCCATGTGGACGAGCCCGATCGCCCACACGACCCATGCCGAATCTCTGCGCGCTGGTCGCGCGTCGCGCGCTCATCCATTTCGACCCGCCGCGGCTTCGCGTCAGCTGGTCACAGCCGCGCCCTTCTTCTGCGGGGCTATGGCGTCGCGTATAAGTTGCGGCACGCGCTTGACGTTGGCGAGGAATACCACGGCCGCGAGGGCGAGGTACACGTAGGCAACGCTGGTCAGCACCGCGACTTCCCGTTCGAGGTCCGCGCGATAGAAGAACGCCAGGAAGAGCTGCGCGAAGAAGAGTGCGGTCAACAGCATCGCGCTCCATGCCGACAAACGCAGTCGCATGAGAAGAGTGAGCGCGAACAATGACTGCGCGGCGGTGAGCAGGAATTCCTCGTGCTGGCGAGTGTCGAGCGGAAGCGCCATCAACTGCCCCGCGCCCGCACTCATAGCGATCGGCAGCATGCCAACCAGCAGAGTCCACTGGTTGATCTTGTCGCTGATCATTGCCGAGAGACCCGCGACGGCCCGTCCATCCAGCACGAACAGTACGGCGATCACGATGGCCGGGGCCTCGCTCGCGAGCGGCGCGAGCCACTGGATCAACAGGAACTCGTCGAGGCCTAGTACACGCCCGGAAGCCACGAGCGATTCGGCGAACGGCTCGGCCGAGAGAAGGATTACGACCGCCGCCACAAGGCTCATAACGCCTATCGCTGCCCACCGCCGGGCCGGCGGCAGATGCGAAATGATTGCGCCGGGTCCAGGTTCGTCGCCTTCCTCCACTTCGTCGTTCTCGCCCTTCGACGTGCGCCACAGGTAGAGCCCGAACAGCGCCGCCAGGACGACGAAGTCGATGAGGCTGATGGTGTTCTTGAATATGATGACGAACGCATACGCACTGGCGACGGCGAGGAACAAGAATTCCACCGAATTTTCGCGGTCCAGTGCGATGCCCTTCTCCTTCGAGCGCCACCAGTGCAGCCAGACCATGACGGGCCAGGCCAAGCCGATCAGCAGGCGGTTCGCGCCCGTCATGTTCGCCGCCGCATAAGCCACGTAGCCCGATGAGGGATCTTGTCCCGCGCGATAGGCGTAGTAGAAGTCCACCGCGTACTCGGGCAGTACAGTGATCAGCGCCACGATCGCGACGATGAAGCCCGTGGCGATGTATTTCTCCGCAGCCTCGGCGCCCCATGACAACAGGAAACCTGCCGCGAGGATCGCCATTCCAAAAAGCGCAGCGTTGATGGGCGCGCGCTCGCTTTGCCCGACCGCGCGCAGCACCATCGCCGGCGCGATCGCCAGGGTCGCGATGCTCATGGGAAAGACGAATTCCTTGATCGGATTGTGCATTCGGTTCACTCGCAGTCCTGGAGAGGGTGTGATGCGCTGATGCGCAACCGCCAGTGATGATGGGCCTCCGTGCTGACGGCGATGTCAACGCAGCAGCGTAGGGGTCCACCTGCCCGTCTGCTGGGTCGACGGGTGAGCCTGTCTGGTTACGGGCTCGACTGGCGGACGGCTGAGGCCTTCCCCGCGCGTGTTATATCGGCTGCTACGAAGCGCTGCCCTCCTCGTATGCGCCCTTCGATTGCGACCGCCATGTTCCGCCGATATCCTGTGCGCATGCGATCCATCCGGTCACGACTGCTTGCAGGGCTGCGCGCCATGACCATGGCGTTGCTGCTGCTCGGCATCGTTGTCAATCCGGTGCTGGCGAGCATTGGCGATATCCACGAATCCAATCACGCTGCCCACGGGCTCCAGGCGGATCCGCACCCCTACGACGGGGCTGGCACGTCGAGCGCTGATCACGCCGCCAAGGCGCCGCATGCGGATGACGTCTGGCATGGCCTGATGCATGACGCCGGCCACACTCATGGGCCCACCGCCACCGGCTCGATGCTGGCTGTCATTGCGGCCGTGCCCGGAGCCGGTGCGGTGATTTTCCCCGCGACCGCGCCGCTGACACCACGTCAGCATATCGCCGGGCCGTTCCGCCCCCCGATCGCCTGAAACGCGTGGGCTGGCCAGGGGAACCGCCTGAGCGATCCGCCGCATGCGCCAGCCCAGGCTGCGTGCTGCGCCGGTAAGTGCGGAATGCCTCCTCGCCAGGTGCTCTGGCCACGGGCGCCCTGATCCGCAAGACCCACGCATCCGCCCTTCTGCCGCATGGCCTTCGCCATGCCGCGTGGCGTCATCGCGCCATTCGGCACCCCGCTCCCGCGACATCAGCCGGCCTGCGCTGCCATCCGACAGCGCAGACGCAGCTGGTTCCATTTCCATATCACCGGAGTTCCATCATGACCATCCGCCCGTTCGGAATCCTGCTCGCGGCCGCCGTACTGGCGGGCTGTGGCGGC
>SCUY01000188.1 GCA_004322525.1 Lysobacter sp.
GTGCACACGGTGCGACTTGTCATCGACATCAAGCGCTTTCCAGCGCTTCGGGTCCTGCGTGGCCACGCCCGTCGGGCAGCGGTCGGTATGGCAGGTCTGCGCCTGGATGCAGCCCACCGCGAACATGTAGCCGCGTGCCGCATTGCACCAGTCAGCGCCCATCGCCATGGTCCGCGCGATGTCGAACCCGCTGATGATCTTGCCCGCTGCGGCGATGCGTATGCGCTCGCGCAGGCCTAACCCGACCAGCGTGTTATGCACCAGCATCAATGCCTCGTGCATCGGTACGCCGACATGATCGATGAACTCCGCCGGCGCTGCGCCGGTCCCGCCTTCGGCGCCATCGACGACGATGAAGTCCGGCAGCACGCCTGTCTCGTGCATCGCCTTGGCGATGCCGAACCACTCCCACGGATGCCCTATCGCGAGCTTGAACCCGGTCGGCTTTCCGCCCGAAAGCTGTCGCAGGCGGTCGACGAAGTCGAGCAGCCCTTTGGGGCTGTCGAACGTCGAATGGCGAGCCGGTGAAATGCAATCGACTCCCGCCCGGACGCCACGCGTGGCGGCGATCTCCGCGCTCACCTTCGGCCCCGGAAGCACGCCGCCGTGCCCGGGCTTGGCTCCCTGCGACAACTTCACCTCGATCATCTTCACCTGCGGGTCGGCTGCCGCATGCGCGAACCGCTCTTCACTGAAGCTGCCGTCATCGTTGCGACAGCCGAAATAGCCGGAGGCGACTTCCCACACCAGATCTCCGCCGAATTCGCGGTGATAGCGCGAGATGGATCCCTCGCCAGTGTCATGGTAGAAGCCGCCCAGCTTCGCGCCCTTGTTGAGTGCGCGGATCGCGTTGGCGGACAGGGAGCCGAAGCTCATCGCCGAGATGTTGAACACGCTCGCCGAGTACGGTTGCGCACGATCCGCACCGATCAGCACACGGAAGTCGTGTGACATGTAGTCGGAGGGCTGCAAAGAATGGTTGATCCATTCGTAGTCGGTGTCATACACGTTCTGCAAGGTGCCAAACGGGCGCGTATCCAGCACCGACTTCGCGCGCTGGTAGGCGAGGGAGCGCTCCTGTCGCGAAAACGGCACTTCGGCAGTGTCGGCCTCGATGAAGTACTGCCGCATTTCAGGGCCGATCGCCTCCAGCCCGTAGCGGAAATGTGCGAGCAAGGGATAGTTGCGACGCAACGTGCTGCGGGTCTGAAGCATGTCCCAGGTGCCGAGCACCGCCATGGGCCCCGACAGCGCCAGCGCGATGCCGGCGCTGCGATCGAACCATAGCCAGATGATCGAAGCGAACGTGGACAGCACGGCAGCGGCATACAGCGCGTATCTCATCGGGCGTCCTCACTTCTCGAGCATGCCGGCACAGCGCAGCCGCCATGCAAGGACTTGCCTTCGTCTGCGGGCACGCGCCGTGCCTGGCGGGTGCGATGTGGTGCCCGGAGTGGGGATCGAACCCACATAGCCTTGCGGCTGAGGGATTTTAAGTCCCTTGCGTCTACCAGTTTCGCCATCCGGGCCTGCCCGCCTAGCTTACGTCAGCGCTCCACACGGTCACGGACATGCGAAATGGGTACCTGTCACCCGGCAGAGGCCCGTGCTGATGCGGCTGGAGCCGTAGCCAAGAGACGGTGAGGCCGTGGACTGGTGATGCGTGACGTGGAAATAAAAACGGACCCCGAAAGGTCCGTCGTTATTGGAGGCCGAGGTCGGAATTGAACCGGCGTACGCGGATTTGCAGTCCGCTGCATAACCACTCTGCCACCCGGCCGGGAGACATGCCGGAACGCGCACTTCATGGCGTGTCCCGGAAAAGACGAGACCCCGCGGACGGGGTCTGGTCAAACGATTCCAATCAGACCGGAATCAGAAACTGGAGCGGGAAACGAGACTCGAACTCGCGACCCCGACCTTGGCAAGGTCGTGCTCTACCAACTGAGCTATTCCCGCGTAAGAGGCTGCGCATTCTACGGATGCGCCGCGCCATGTCAACCGGGCCGCTCATCGTTTTTCAGCACCGGCCACGCCGCGCGCAGGTATTCCCAGCCCGACCACAGCGTCAACAATGCCGCTGCCGCCAGCAACCATTCGCCGATGGAAAAGATGCGCAGGCCGAACAGGTCGTCCTGGTAGAGCAGGCAGCCCAGCGAGACCATCTGCACGATCGTCTTGATCTTGCCGACCGTAGCCACCTTCACCCGTGCGCGTTCGCCGAGCTCCGCCATCCACTCGCGCAGCGCGGATACCGCGATTTCGCGCCCGATGATCACCGCGGCCCAGAGCGCCATCCACGGCGTCGGATGCGCCTGCACCGTGAGCAGCAGCGCGACGGCGACCATCAACTTGTCGGCGACAGGGTCCAGGAATGCGCCGAACGTCGAATACTGGTCATAGCGCCGCGCGATCCACCCGTCGAGCCAGTCGGTCACCGAGGCGAAACCGAACACAGCGGCCGCGGCGAAATTCGTCCACTTGTACGGCAGATAGAACACCAGCACGAGGACCGGGATCAGCACGATCCGCAGGAACGTGAGCAGGTTGGGAACAGTAAGGCGCATGCGCTACTCCGCGCCCTCGTTCGGCGCCAACCCGTGGAGGGTGTCATAGATCCGTTGCGCGAGGGCGGCATTCACGCCTTCAACCCTTGCGATTTCCTCGACGCCGGCACCCTTGAGGCCGCCGAGGCCGCCGAAGTGCTTCAGCAGGGCCGACCTCCGTCGCGGCCCGATCCCTGCGATGTCCTCCAGACGGCTCGTGCTGCGCGCTTTCTGGCGCCTGCCGCGATGCCCGGTGATGGCGAAACGGTGCGCCTCGTCACGCACCTGCTGGATCAACTGCAGGGCGGGCGATTGGGCGCCCGGGTGTGCGCACCGGCCGTCGGGCAGCAGCAGCTCCTCGTCCCCGGGGCGCCGTTCAGGCCCCTTGGCTACACCGACGATCCGGATACCCCCGACCCCAAGCGCGTCCAGTGCCGCCTTCGCCTGCGCGACCTGGCCGGCCCCGCCATCAATGAGCAGGACATCCGGCAATGTCGCAGCACCCCCCTGCCCGGCAGGCCGCGGCCCCGGTTCGTTCGGCGTCGTGCCAGTATCGTCGCGAACCTCGCCCACGCGACGGAAACGACGCTGGATCGCCTGGTGCATCGCCGCGTAGTCGTCTCCTGCCGTCACGCCGGTGATGTTGTAGCGGCGGTACTGAGCACGTACCGCGCCTTCCGCATCGAATACCACGCAGGAGGCGACCGTCGCCTCGCCCATCGTGTGGCTGATGTCGAAGCACTCGATGCGCTGTGGCACCTCCGCCATGTCAAGCAGGTCGCGCAGCGACTCGGCACGAACGCGCTGGGCCGCAGCGCTTGTCATCTCGGAGGCGAGCGCCATCTGCGCATTGCGCAAGGCGATGTCGAGGTAGCCGGCGCGCTCGCCGCGGACACTGCAACGGATCCGCACCTTGCGGTCGCCTGCCATCGACAGGGCCTGCTCAAGGAGTTCGCGGTCGGGGATGTCACGGTCGATGACGATTTCACGCGGCGGCGCCTTGTCGACGTAATGCTGCGATACGAAGGCGCCAAGCACTTCATCCGGCTGGTCACTTCCGTTCGTCCTGGGAAAAAACGCACGGGTGCCGAGATTCCGCCC